>DDBM01000129.1:54821-55121 GCA_002333125.1 Moraxellaceae bacterium UBA2032
GCCATGATGATAGAAACCATGCAAACCTATGGTGTGGATTCGTTTCCTGCTTTAGTGGCCGCCACGATTCAAGGTTCTAGCGAAACCACCTTTTATGTATTGGCGGTATATTTTGGTGCGGTGGGTATTCGCAAAGAACGCTATGCTTTGGCGTGTGGTTTGTTTTGTGATTTGGTGGGTGCAGTAGCGGCGATTAGTGCGGCTTATTGGTTTTTTTATTAATTATTGCTTTTGTTATCTCGTTTGTATCAAGTATTATTAATTGTCTTTAAGACAAAAATTGCGATAGACGCTATTTTT
>DDBM01000129.1:55267-55444 GCA_002333125.1 Moraxellaceae bacterium UBA2032
TCATCAGTGTTTATCTGCTACTCCTTTGCGTGATGCTTATTTATTGGGTCAAACGCCTGATGCTGCATTATTACCGCAAAGTACACAGCAGTTTTTGCACGACTTTATTAGCCATGAGCAGTATAAAAATTTAGCGAGTGAAGCGGCCTTTATTGCTCAATATAAAAAAGCATGGTC
>DDBM01000129.1:55451-55612 GCA_002333125.1 Moraxellaceae bacterium UBA2032
GGGCATATTTTATTGGTCGAGCGTAAAGCAAGGCCGGGCAAAGGTTTATTTGCTTTACCGGGTGGTTTTGTTGACCAACAAGAAACCGTGATTGCTGCTTGTATTAGAGAATTGCGTGAAGAAACCCGTTTAAAAGTGCCTGAGCCAGTGTTGTATGGTTC
>DDBM01000129.1:55650-67173 GCA_002333125.1 Moraxellaceae bacterium UBA2032
GATGACGCAAAAAGTGCTTTTTGGCTGCCGTTATCGGCTTTGCAACCAGAGCAATTATTTGAAGACCATTTTCATATTATTAGAGCCATGACGGGTGTGTAGATGATACATAATCATCCTGTCAATCATTTTTAATAAAAGTTATTAGGGGCTGTTGACGTTTGAGCGTGTGCCTATTTTTGGCTGAAAATTGAGCATGTTATACTGTTCTTCCCTCACTCTAGCTCTCTCCCAACGGGAGAGAGAACTCCCTATTCCTGTGGGAGAGGGTTGGGGTGAGGGCTAAATCAAAACATTAACACCCAAGGGGCAACTGTTAGTTAAACCGCGTTTTGAGCTTCATCCAATAACGCAGTTTTACGTTCGCTAAGGCGTTTGTTGTTACTGATAGCTCCTTGGCGTGGCATAGAACGATTTCCTACCATCACATCAACGGTTTTTTTAAGGCGTTTCCATACCGACTCTTGCACATAAGGAATGCCGTATTTTTGACACAAGGCTTTTACTTGTGGCTGTAAGCGTTGGTACTCGCTAGCAGGAAGGTCTGGCCATAAATGATGTTCGATTTGATAATTTAACCAACCATGCAAAAAGTCATTAAAGTTGCCACCTGTTTTAAAGTTGGCCGAGCCTGTAATTTGACGCAAAAAAAACTCACTTTTGGTATTAGCAGATTCCTCAAACAGCAAAATGTCATCGCCTACATGATTTGGCACAATCACCAAAAAGCTGTGCAAATTGGCAATGATTTCGGCCAATAAGGTGTTAATCCACACACTAATTACCGCAATAGGCCCTAAAGGAATAAACAATAAAGGAATAAAAACAAACTTGACCATAATATAAGGTAACAAGCATTTGAGCCATAAATCACGCGCAAAAGGATTAAGCGGATTCCATAAGGCAAGTTGTGACAAGGCGGCCGATTGGCGTTCTTCACCTAACACATTATTTTTGGTGCTGCGTAAATGTTTAAGGGTGTTTGGAGCGTAATACACTGGCTTCCATGACATGGCAAATAAGCCCACAATGGCGTAGCGGGCAGGCATGGGTAAGTTAGAGTCACGCAACCATTCGAGGTTGAGTTCGACTTGGTCGGGGTCGGCAGCTTCACCTAAATTATAATGATGTAGTCGATTATGTTCGTTAGCCCATGCTTGGGGCAAAATCCAGTCGTTCCAATCTAAAAAGCGGCGCAAGCCTTTGGCAAAACCTGTACTTGTATAACGCTCTGGCACACCGTCAATTTTGTCATAACCTTTGTGCATGACATGATGGGCGATGGTTGTCCAACGGGTCACATTACCTTGACTCATTAAAAAGGCCGAGACAGGGTTAGGCATTATCCATGCCGTGCTATAACCTGCGGCTGTGCAAAGTTTGCCCCAACGCTCTATTTTTTTGAGATGTTTAAAATCATCTAAATTCATGCGTTCGTTAGCGGCGCGGCGTAATGCCATTAACTCTTGGGTAAAGTTTTGGGCATCTTGGTCGGATAATTGAAATGTTTTAGACATAAAAAGCTACTGTGTAGAAAGGTAAAATAAAAAATTATTAGTAACAATGAGGTTAAGCAGGGCTAACGTAACAAATGCCAAGTATTTTTTTGTAGGAAGAAAATTAGTTCGGTATTGCTTTTATGGTTAATTTTACAGGTTTTTTTTAAATAAAGATAAGTTTTTTGAGGCCTTTTTGAATAAAAAGACGAATGTGCACTAATAATGAGTTTATTTGCCAAAGTTAGCTAAAAATTTACCGAGTAACTTGATTAGCAAAGAAGTGATGGCGTTGTATTAATTTATTTCGACTCCGCCGCTCAGGGAACGTTTTTTACATTGGCTGAGCGGAGTAGAAGCGTAGCGTTTTTAACTGACAAAACGCATCGACAAATCAATGGCTTTGACATCTTTGGTCACAGCCCCCATCGATACAAAGTCTACACCCGTTTGTGCAACTTGGCGCAAAGTGGTGTGGTCAATGTTACCCGAAGCCTCTAACTTAGCGCGGCCAGCCGTGTGTTTAACCGCCTGACGCATATCATCATGGCTAAAATTATCTAGCATAATAATGTCTGCACCTGCGGCTAAGGCTTGGTCTAACTCATTAAAGCTTTCGACTTCTACCTCAACAGGTTTATTAGGCGCAATGAGGCGTGCTTGTTTAACGGCGGCATCAATGCTACCTGCGGCCATAATATGATTTTCTTTAATTAAAAAAGCATCAAACAATCCTAAACGGTGATTTTTGCCACCACCCACACTCACTGCATATTTTTGAGCAACGCGTAAACACGGCAAAGTTTTGCGCGTGTCTAATAATTGTGTGTGTGTTCCTTCTAAAAGGCCAACGAGTTCACGGACTTTTGTGGCTGTTCCCGATAAGGTTTGAATGAAGTTTAAAGCAGCACGTTCGCCCGTTAACAAACTTCGTGCCGAGCCAGAGAGTCGTAAAAAAGGGGCATTAGCGGTAACTAACTCGCCTTCTTGCGCTAACCACTCTAGTTTAACGAGTGGGTCAAGTTGAGTAAAAAGGGCATTAACCCACGGTGTTCCCGCTAACACCATTGTCTCGCGTGTTATAACACGGGCATGGCCTTGTGCATTGGCAGGAATAAGTTGTGCGGTAATATCGCCATCACCAATGTCTTCGCTTAAGGCGAGTTGAATGTTGGCAGTAATCGCTTGATTAAGTAAGTTTTGGGCAATCATAACAAAAAACATCTTTAAATTTTAAACACAGCCTAAGAGTATAGGCATTAAATAGTCTTAAAAAAACTGTTTTAACTCTTTAACTATTTGCTTGGTACAGTTAAAGTTAAAAGAATTGCTTAAATGCCCATCAGCAGGCAAAAAATAAAGGGTTAGGCATTGAGCAAGGTGAGTTGTTGTGAAAGCAAATAAATAATCACCGTGTAAGTTGTAAACAGCCGCTTTATAACATTAAAAATTTAAGTGCCTACATAACATATTCGCTGAGTTTAACGATGTAGGTTTTGTATTTGGTAGTATGAAAAAATATTAGAGCAGGAAAGAACCTAATGAGTATCCCACAAAAGCTTCCCGCCGTTTTGGAAGGCTTACGCGTTGCCGTTGAGCCACGTTTGAATGCCGCCTTTCATAATATGCTAACTCGCTTAGAAGAGATTATTTATCAGTGGTGTCAAGGGCTAAGTGACTCAGAACAACAACGTTATATGGATATTATTATTGCGGTACGCCGCGAACGCGCTCAAATAGAAATGGATATTGCGCGGGCGATTACCAGTAGCTTTATGCAGCTGCCTAATATTAAAGCACCTGTTGAGGGAGCTAAAAAAGTCTCTAGTTTGAGTGGCTTTGATTTTGATTCTTTATCTTTAGTTGATAGCGAAGATATGGAAATTACGGTAACTGTTGATAGCATGGTTGCGCGTACCCGTTTAGATTATTCTAATTTATATAGCTTGTTACGTCAGCGTTTTTTACATGTAGCCCCTAGCTATAACTTAATTGATAAGAACTTTCCTTTAGATACAGGCGCATTAGCATTACATTTTCAAAATGCCATTAAACATTTGGTATTAGAAGTATCGCAAAAAGTCGTAATTTTGCGTGTGTTTCAACAAGAGTTTTTAACCCAGTTATGGCCTATTTTAGAAGAAGCGAATAAATACTTAATTAGTGCGGGTGTATTGCCTGAGTTAAAATCTACCTTTAGTAGTGGCAAATCTAAAGAAAGTAACTATGACGAAGCAATGGCGCGTAAAGAGCAACAAGATGCCGACAAAGCCGCTAAAGGTAATGAGCCAGAAAAAAAATTAGACACCGAAGATATTTTTACCTTTTTAAAAGATGTGCATAAAATTGGTAATACAGGTGATTCTTCTTCAGGCTTACCTATTCCAGCCGCGGCAAATGGCGAAGTGATTACAGGCGCAACTTATCATGGTGGCGAGTATGTTGGTGGTGGCGGTGTCGGTTTATTATCTGCGGCAGCCGTAGGCGGTAGCGTGGCGGCAGTGCCTATTGTCCCCGAAAATATTGCAGCAACCGCACAAGTACAAGCCTTAGCCACCGAACAGTTAGTAGGGTTGTTGTCTAAGTTACAAGAAAGCCAGCCTAGAGCCAAATTATCCGAAGATGACTCTTCGCCTAGTGTGACTCAAGTTCGTACAGGTATTCGTGATAATTTAAAATCAGATGAAAAACGGGTAGAAACAGTACGTCAGGCCGACGAAGATGTGATTAACTTAGTGTCGATGCTATTTGACTTTATTTTAGATGATGACGATTTGCCAATGGCAATGAAAGCCTTGTTAGGTCGCCTGCAAATTCCGTTGTTAAAAGTGGCGATTATTGATAAAACTTTCTTTAATGCCGAAAAACACAAAGCGCGTCAATTACTTAACTTGTTGTCTAAAGCAGGTATTGGTTGGAATCAAAAAGACCAAGGCAGCGATGCTTTATATACCAAAATTGAAGAAGTTGTTTTTAGAATTTTAAATGAGTTTATTTCGGATATCGTTATTTTTGATGAGCTATTTCAAGAGTTTAGCGATTTTTATGATCAACAACAAAAACGTACCGACTCTATTGATAAGCGTACCCGTGATGCCGAAGAAGGCCGAGCGCGCGCAGACATGGCACGAGCTATGGTGCAACAAACGCTTAATCGCCGTTTAACAGGTCGTCAATTGCCGTTAGTGGTAGTTAAGCTATTGCAAGAAGGTTGGAAGCACGTTTTATACATTAACTGTTTAAAAGAAGGCACAGAGTCCGAGCCGTGGAAGCAAGCGGTTAAAGTAGTTGATGCGGTGGTGTGGAGTGTGATTCCGCAATCGGGTGCAGAGTGGATTGCGCGTTTAAGAAATGTATCGCCAAAATTAATGAACAGTTTGCGTAAAGGTTTAGCGGCTGTTAATTACGATGCTTTAGCGACTGAGTCTTTATTAAAAGAGTTGGCCGATGTGCATAACGAGCTAATGGGTGGCCATACCATGCCCACAGTCACTGTGTTAGACCCTGAATCGGCTAAATCATCAGCTCCTTCGGCTGGCACTATCTCGTCAGAGCAAATTAACACCGCACAATCTACACCCACCACAACGGTGGTATTGCCTACCGATAGCCTACAACCTGCAATGGCAGAAACTTTATCGAGTGANNTTAGTGGCACGGATTCGCTCGGTAGATAAACTAATTTTTGCTAACAGACGCGGCATTAAAGTGGCCGAAATGACCGCCATGAAATTGGCTGTTGATATGAGTCAGGGGCGTGCGCGTATTATTGATGAAGCACAAGTCTTAGATAGAGCCTTAGAGTCTGTGATTGGCAATTTACGGACATTAGGTGAGCAGCAAAAGCAACAATCTTAATATGTCTCTTTTAATTAGTGACGACGGTTGGCTCAATGTAGCCCGCCGTTGTCCTTCACCTAATTATAATCCTCGTCCTCAAACCCCTATTTCTTTGGTAGTAGTGCATAATATAAGTTTGCCACCTCAACAATTTGGTGGCGCGTATATTGAGCAGTTATTTACTAATTGCTTAAACCCTAATGAGCATCCTTATTTTGCTCAAATAGCACATTTACAAGTGTCGGCTCATTTGCTTATTAGGCGTTCGGGTGAAGTAGTACAGTTTGTGTCTTTTTTACATCGTGCTTGGCATGCAGGGGCATCGAACTATTTAGGGCGCGAAAATTGTAACGATTTTTCGGTGGGTATTGAGCTAGAAGGAGCAGATGATATTGCCTACGAAGACGTACAATATCAGCAACTAGCAATGATTGTGCAAACGCTGCAACAACATTATCCTTCTATCGCGCAACATATTACAGGCCATTCTGATATTGCACCGCAACGTAAAACCGACCCTGGTGATGCCTTCGATTGGTCAAGATTTTGGCAGCTAATAGGGCAAGAGTAACAAACATGAAATTAATGATGGTGTTATTGGTATTAATTAGTCGTGAGCTATTAACACCGCAATGGCGCGCTTTGCTTGTTATGCCTTCGTATTGGTGGCGTGATTTATGGCTAAAAATAGCCGAAAAACAAAAAATAGCCGTTTCGGTTGTTTTGGCATTATTGGCGTTGTTACCCATTTTTGTGTTTGCAGCGGTGTTATTTGCATTAAAACATTCGTATGCGGTGGCTTGGCAACTATTATGGGCGGCGATTATTTTGGTGCCTGTGTTTGTTGATAGACAATTACCCACTATTTTAGCAACTTATAGAGAGCAGTGGTCAGCTGTTGAGCGTGTAAGCAAAGAAGAGTTTGATGTGGCACGTCATCAGTTATTTGACACCCATATTAAAGAACTATTTGCGCCCTTGTTTTGGGTGTTTTTGTTGGGTGTGTGGGGCGTATTGTTGGTTTCTTTTTATTATTCGTGTCGCATTTGCCAAGAGCAAACACAAAATGCCGAATTAAGCGAAGTCGCCAAAAAAGCCTTATGGTATTTAGATTGGTTACCAAGCCAAGCCGTTGTATTGTCTTTTGCCTTGGTGGGGCAATTTATGCCTACATGGCGATATTGGCTCACCCGTTGGAGTGATATGGGTGTAACACCGCAAACATTAGTACAAGAGGCCGCAGACATTGCCGAGGGTAATGAAAATCATAATGCGCCTTATACCGAAAATATCGTATGGTTAAGTGCTTTGGCAACTTACGAGGCGTTGTGTTTACGTGTGGTGATGTTGTGGGTAATTTTGTTGGTATTACAACTGCTTTAATCAAAGTGCCATGCTAATCCAGCATATAAACTCTGTTGTTTAAAAAAAATAGGCGGCTGATACAAATAGCTGCCTGTTGCTTGCCCGTAAAATGTTTTGCTTGCTATTGAGCTTTGTTGGTAGTGATGCATAAACGACACCCCTTTAATAAACCAATCGGTTTTTTGATTGTAACGATAAAAATAATCAAAACCCCATGCCTGAGCCTTGCCTTTGCTTAACTCTAAAATTACGTCGTCACTGGTACGGGCATCTACAAAAGATTGAGCGTACAAAGGCGCGTATAACTCTCCCCATAAAAATAGTTTTTGTTTGGGTGTTGCCAATAATTGCTGACGTAAGCCAATTTTAGCAAACAGTTCATCATAAGTTTCTGTTGCCCCATAGACATTGTTTTTATTGGCAACATTACGAATATTCTCTTGCGCGTGCAGACCAATATAAACCTCACTCTGTTTAATAGGTAAAAAACCTATAGCAGCCATGCCTTGACTTAAAAAGTGAGTGGTTTCGCTTTGATGTGGAATGCCTGATTGTGTTTGGCCATCGTACGGCATTACACCGTAACTTTGTTGAACTTGAGCTTGAAAATGAAGCTTTGGGTTAATTGGCCAATCTAAACCATAAATAATGGTAGGAATATTGCCTTGTTCTTTAACGAGTTGTATGCCTGTGTATAGGTCTTTTTCGATGAGGCTAAAGTCTTGTACGCCTATGCCAACAAATAGATTATTTTGGGCATAACACAGGTTTGAGATTATCGCTAAGAGTGGTATTAAATAAAAACCGAGTTGCTTATTTTTCATTAGATTTGCGTCCTTGTGAGTCATACGAAATATAATAATCAGATAAATTATTTTATTATGTATTATAACGACTTTGGTGTTATTACTTAGTTTGGTCAAGGAGTTTGCCTGATGATTCATTTTGTTTATAAGGTTTTGCCTATATTGTTGACGGTAAGTTTAGTGGGATGTGGTGGCGGTGATAGTAGTATCACCTCAACGCCAACAACAACTATTACAGAAGAAAATCAAACATTTGTTGCCGCTGAGGTGAGTACCAATGCCTTGCAATTTACGGGTAACTTATTAGGTAGTGTCGCTTTAGTAGCATTTGGCGCGGATGAAAAAGCTCAACAAACCCTAGCGAGTCAAAATGTAAGTTTAATTGTGTCCGATATGCCGCAGATTATACGTCAAAATGCTCAAGCTGTTGTGCCTCAAGCACTTAGCGATGGTATTGTTGTCTCGATTACAGGAAATCAAAATTGTGCTGGTGGCGGTACTAAAAAAACAGTATTTGATGACAAAAATGGCAATCAGCAATGGGATGTTTATGAGACGGGTACAGCCACTTTGTTAAATTGCACTTTGCAGGTGATAGGCGGCGTAACTTTAAACGGCGTTGTTAATGATGAATTTTTGTTAGATAGCTTAACAACAACTACCGATAAGTTGACCTTTAAAAATTTAAAGATTAGTAATTCTAGTGCTGCGGCAGTGGAATTAGTCTCGGGAACAGTTGTTTACAGCGAAACAATTACAGGCAATATTCAAAACTTAAGCCTAAAAAGTACAGACCAATTTGTGACGCAAAATTTAACCGTTAAAGTAACTTCACCTAATCAATTGGCTAATTTTATACTTAATGAAGATGTCAGTTTTTCTCAATCTGCTCCTAATTTAAACCTAAAAGCTATTAGTGGTAATGGGGTTATTGATTCGGATAATATCAATTTTAAAGGTGCTGTTAAGTTTGATATTACAACGCCGATTGTTGTAAGTGTGACTGAGCCTGTTAGCGTGAGTGCAGGACAAATGGTTATTACAGGTAGTGGTGGTACAGTGTTGTATGTGTCTTTTGCCACACCCAATACAAACAGCGCGACTTTACAACTTAAAAAAGATGGCGTTAATGTGGGTAATCCTAAAGTGGTTTCTGCTTCGGGATTGTTGGCAGGTGTGAGTGCTGCAGCAACGGCTATACAATAATTTTATGAGAGGTTTATACAAAAATCAAAGGACAGCATTTTTGTTGGCCTTTTTCGTATAGCTTATTGCTTAATAAGGCATTTTAACGCTATAACATACTCATAATTATATAAATTACATGGAGGCGACTCATGAACCTACAAAAAATATTTAATGATATTGACTGCACCGAAACCCAAGAATGGCTCGAAGCCTTTGAGGCGATTGTAGAGCGTGAAGGGGCAGAGCGCGCTAAGTTTATTTTACAAGCACTCACTAATCATGCACACCGTTTTGGGGTGCAGTTATCACACCTTAATACGCCTTATATTAATAGCATTGCACCGAGTCAAGAACCTACCTTTAAAGGTGACCCCTTTATCGAAAGGCGTATCCGCTCGTTAATTCGTTGGAATGCCTTAGCAATGGTGATGCGCGCCAATGAAAATGACGATGAATTGGGTGGACATATTGCCACCTTTGCCTCTAGTGCAACTTTGTATGACGTAGGCTTTAATCATTTTTTTAGAGGTTCAAATGATGGTTTTGGTGGTGATTTAATTTATTACCAAGGTCATTCTGCCCCTGGTATTTATGCGCGTTCTTTTTTAGAGGGTCGTATTACTGAGGCTCAGCTCGAAAATTTTAGACGTGAAGTCGATGGCAAAGGTTTGTCTAGTTATCCGCATCCGTGGTTAATGCCCGATTATTGGCAGTTTCCTACGGTGTCAATGGGTTTAGGGCCTATCATGGCTATTTATCAGGCGCATGTGACTAAGTATTTAATTAACCGTGAACTTATGCCAGAGCAAAATCGCAAAGTGTGGGCATTTTTGGGCGATGGCGAAATGGATGAGCCAGAGTCTTTAGGTGCTATTGCTTTGGCAGGTCGAGAAAAGTTAGATAATTTAATTTTTGTGATTAACTGTAATTTACAACGTTTAGATGGGCCAGTGCGCGGCAACGGTAAAATTATTCAAGAGTTAGAGTCGGTATTTAGAGGCGCAGGATGGCACGTTATTAAAGTGGTTTGGGGGCGCAAATGGGATGCTTTATTGGCCAAAGATGAGACAGGCGTACTCAAACAACGCATGGACGAATGTGTTGATGGTGAATATCAAGCCTTTAAAACGCGCGGTGGCGCATATACCCGTGAGCATTTTTTTGGTAAATATCCTGAGCTTAAAGCGATGGTGGAGCATTTAAGTGATGATGAAATTTATCAGCTTAATCGAGGCGGCCATGACCCCTTTAAAGTTTATGCCGCTTATGCCGAGGCGATGACACGCAAAGGTCAGCCTACGGTTATTTTGGCCAAAACCGTTAAAGGTTATGGAACAGGTGCAGGTGAAGCGGTTAATAAATCGCATCAACTTAAAAAATTAGACTTAGCCTCGTTAAAGTCTTTTCGTGACCGTTTTGATATGCCCTTTACTGACGAAGAACTGGTTAAAGTGCCGTTTTATCGTCCTGCAGACACCAGCCAAGAATTACGTTATATGCACGAACGGCGGCAAAAATTGGGTGGTTATTTGCCGATACGCAATAACGCAAAACCTGAGTTAAACGTGCCAGAGTTAGTCGTGTTTGAACCTGTTTTGCAAGGTTCAGAACGCCCCATATCGACCACAATGGCCTTTGTACGTATCTTAAATATTTTGATTAAACAAGAGAGTATTGGCGAGCGTGTGGTGCCAATTGTGCCAGACGAAGCGCGTACTTTTGGTATGGAGGGGATGTTTAGACAAATGGGTATTTATTCCCATGTTGGGCAGTTATACACTCCCGAAGATTCTGCCCAAATGATGTATTACAAGGAAGACAAAAAAGGCCGTATGTTAGAAGAAGGCATTAACGAAGCAGGGGCAATGAGTGCGTGGATTGCGGTAGGCACCTCATACTGTATGCACAATTTACCGATGATTCCGTTTTATATTTTTTATTCGATGTTTGGGTTTCAGCGTATTGGCGATTTAGCATGGGCCGCAGGTGATATTCAAGCAAAAGGCTTTTTGTTGGGCGCAACCAGTGGTCGCACCACACTCAATGGTGAAGGTTTACAACATCAAGATGGCCATTCTCATTTATTAGCCAGCACCGTGCCAAATTGTGTGGCTTATGATCCGTGTTATGGTTACGAATTAGCCGTCATTATTCAAGATGGCTTACGCCGTATGTATGTTGAAAATGANNACCAGTTTTAATGAGCTACGCAAAGAAGCCTTAGCCTGTGAGCATTGGAATCATCTGCACCCCTTAGAAGTGCCTAAAGTGGCATGGGTCACCGAACAGTTACACGCCGTTAAAGGGGCAATTGTTGCTGCAAGTGATTATATGCGTATTGTGTCCGAACAAATTCGAGCTTTTTTACCACAAGGTTTGCCTTATATTTGTTTAGGAACAGACGGTTTTGGTCGCTCCGATAGCCGTGAAAAATTGCGTGAACACTTTCAAGTGAATCGTTATTTTATTGTCATCGCTGCTTTAAATGCTTTAGCTGATGATGGGGTGATTAGTCGTAGTGTGGTGCAAGATGCCTTAGAGCGTTTTGAGATTGATGCCGAAAAACCTTATGCACCTTTAGTTTAATCGGGAGGAAAGTCATGTTACATAGCGTAAACACACCCGATTTAGGCACAGACGAAGCCGAAGTCATTGAGTTATTGGTTAAAGTTGGGCAAACCATTGATGTTGATACGCCTTTGGTATTAGTAGAGTCGGCCAAAGCGAGTATGGAAGTGCCAAGCCCAGTAGCAGGTGTTGTTAAAGAAATTTTGGTCACTTTAGGGGCTAAAATTAGTGAAGGCGTGTTGTTATTACAAGTCGAAACG
>DDBM01000129.1:67189-78498 GCA_002333125.1 Moraxellaceae bacterium UBA2032
GTAAAAGGGCGAATTGTTAAAGAAGATGTTCATGCCTTTGTTAAAAAAGTATTAACTACTCCTGTTGAGTCTAAGTCTGCTGCTAACTCTGGTTTGCCTGCATTGCCTAGCATTGACTTTAGTAAATGGGGTGAGGTGGAGTTTAAAGATTTAAGCAAAATTCAAAAACTCTCAGCACAAAATTTACATCGCGCATGGTTACATATTCCACATGTCACTCAGTTTGATGAAGCTGATATTACCGAGCTAGAAGCCTTTAGAGTGGCGCAAAAAGACACATTCAAAGCCCAAGGTATTAGCCTGACTATTTTAAGTTTTTTGGTAAAAGCCTGTGCGTATGTATTAACGCAGTATCCTAAGTTTAATGCCTCATTAAGCGAAAATGGCGAGCAGTTAGTATTAAAAAAATACATTCATATTGGGGTGGCGGTAGATACGCCCAATGGCTTAGTTGTGCCTGTCATAAAAAATGCTGATACCAAAAGTATTTCGATGATTGCCAAAGAACTAGGTGAATTGTCAGCAAAAGCACGTGATAAAAAACTGAGTCCTGCCGAGATGCAAGGCGCGAGTTTTAGTATTTCTTCTTTAGGAGGCATTGGTGGTACGGCATTTACGCCTATTGTTAATTGGCCAGAAGTCGCTATTTTAGGCGTGTCTCGTGCCAGTCAAAAACCTGTTTGGAATGGTAAAAGTTTTGAGCCACGTTTAATGTTGCCGTTGTCGTTATCTTATGACCATCGGGTGATTGATGGGGCAGATGGTGCGCGTTTCGTGGGGGCATTAAATCAGGTATTAGTAGATATTAGACGGGTTTTATTATGAAGTTTGTGAGATTACAAAAGCGATTAGTCTGGGCGTTAATGATGTCATCCTGTTTAGTCGCTTGTCAGTCGGCCACTACCATAGAAACAAACTCAGTCTCTAAAAAAATTACGCCATCGGGTTATATGAGTACTATTGGTGCAGATGGTACTTCGGTTGTGGTTAAATTGCCTGATGGCCAAGAGCGTGAATTAGGTGCTGCCGTGCCTAGTTACTCGGCAACCATTGGTAATATTAGTGTGCAAGGTAAAAATAATCATTTAACGATTAATGCTTCTACACCTACGGTGAGTGCAGGTGGAACGGTCACAGGCAATGGTTTATTTAAACCACCTAGCGCACCTGAAGGCGCACATTGGCAATTAATTAAATTAAATGGTCAGGATATTGATGCAAAGGGTAGTCCGCGTCCGCCATATTTGCGAATGAGTGCCAATAAAATGCAAGGGCTTACGGGCTGTAATGTGATGAGTGGTTTTTACAATCGTAACCAAGAGCACAATATGCAGTTTATTCAGGTACAGGGTACAACCAATAAATGCCCTAAGTATCAAAGCTTAGAAAGCGACTTTATTGCTGCTTTGCAAAAGCTCAGGGTTTGGAGGATTACTCCAGACGATCATTTACAGTTTTTAGATGAAAAACAAGTTGTTGTTGCTGAGTTTGTGGCTTTGTCGCCCTAAGAACGCTGCCATAAAACCTCTGTGCCACCATGCTCGCGTGCTAATACGCGGGCGGCAACAAATAAATAATCAGACAAGCGATTTAAGTATTTTAAGCCGAGTAACGAAATCGTCTCTGCTTGGCTTAAACTAAACACACGACGTTCGGCACGACGGCACACGCTACGCGCAATATGGCACGTGCTAGCGGCTTTACCCCCTGCGGGTAAAATAAAGTCTTTTAAGTGTGGTAAGTTTTCATTCATAGTATCAATAGCGTTTTCTAAACGGGTAATCGCTTCTTCTTTAATTAAAATAAAGTTAGGAATACACAACTCACCGCCCAAATCAAATAACTCATGTTGAATACGCGATAGCAAGGGCTGCATGGTGTGGTCATCGGCAAGCTCAGCACGCAACAAGCCCATAAAACTATTAAGTTCATCCACCGTGCCGTAAGCCTCAACCCGTAAGCTATCTTTGGCAATGCGACTACCATCGCCTAAACCTGTGCTGCCGTCATCACCTGTTTTGGTGTAAATTTTTGATAAACGATTGCCCATGATATTCTCCTGTTAAATATCCATTGCCCTCATTCTAACTCTCTCCCATAGGGAGAGAGGACTGGGATTAAGTGTTTAGAATTTGACTTCGGCACTTAAAGAAGCTGACAAAGGGGTGGCAAGGTAGCGTGTTGTTGCTGTTGCATAAGCATAACCATACTGTTTATCAGTAATATTTTCTACCGCAAATCTTAATAGGGTACTAGGCATAATTTGCACATAACCCGAAATATTAGCAACAGCATATCCTGCTAAGCGTCTTGGTGTCGTGCTACCAAAAAGTGGGGCATCTAAAGCATGACTTTTAGCTAGTATTTCGCTACTAATACCCCAAGTGGCTTGTTGATAGCCTGTTGATAACGTGATGCTACGACGCGGGCGACGCAATAAATCTTGTTTACTTACATCATCTTGAGCATGGTTATAACTACCATTGAGTCCTGCAAATAAGCCATCGTGTTGCCATTTAATGCCTAACTCTATACCTTTAATCGCTGCTTTATCAATATTAATATTTGAGCAAGTATAAGTAATAGGGTCTGTTGGGCAATTAATCAAATTATCAATATCAGATTGATAAAAGGCACTGTTAAAGCTCACTTGACCAAAAGTGTGTTTACTACCTATTTCAATTGAGCGTGACTCTTCAGGCTTTAGGTTAATGTTGCCGCCATAACCATATAAATCATTTAAGTCGGGTGCTTTAAATGCTGTGCCATAATTGGCATATAAATGGTTGTTGCTGTTAATCGCAAAACCTAAAGCAATGTTGCCTGTTTGATGCGTACCAAAGGAGTCATAATCTTCGTGGCGTAACGAAAGTTGCGTGCTAATTTGGCCAAAAACAG
The DNA here is from genome assembly GCA_002333125.1 of Moraxellaceae bacterium UBA2032. GTDB lineage: Bacteria > Pseudomonadota > Gammaproteobacteria > Pseudomonadales > Moraxellaceae > Agitococcus. The sequence goes on from DDBM01000129.1 coordinate 70,088, forward strand.
ATTGCTGTTGTACATAAAAAGCTAAATTATCTTGCTCTTTATCGTAAACAGTACCATAGCCATTATTGTATTGGGCTTGAGTGTTAGTTTGAGTAACGCCACCGATTAAAGTGATACTGGGCGATATGGCAAAGGTATTTTGCCAATCTGCTTGTTGTTGTTTGGTATGAGCAATCGCTGAGCTATTGTTTTGGTCGATGTTATCGCTCATTTGGCTAATACGAATTTTGCTATTGAGTGTAGAGCTAATATCACCATCTGCTACAAAACTGAGCAATTGATTTTCAAAATCTTGCGATACAAACGAGCCATAATCAACGTATTCGGTTGTACCTGTGTTGTTTCTAAGGCTGAGTGACACTTTACTAAAACCTAAGTCATAATCGGTTTTAAGATGCGCTGCTTGATTTTTATAACCTCGTTCACGCGGATTTTTTTCAATAATGGCATAACCATCGGTATAAATCGCATTAGCGTTAATAAAAGCTCCAAAATCACCTTGTTTAATGGTTTGAGTAATGCCACCACTGACTAAACTATCAGTACCACCCGTTATACTAGCGCGAGTCTCGGTTTTAGTGGCTGTTTTGGTAATAATATTAATCACACCACCAATCGCATCAGAGCCATATAAACTCGACATTGCACCTTTAACAATTTCAATGCGTTCAATATCACTGAGGGTTAAATGTTGAATATTAGCTTGGCTACTGGTTGCGGAGTTGATGCGTACACCATCAATTAATACTAGCGTGTGATTGCTTTCTGTGCCGCGTGTAAAAATGGAAGTCTGGCCACCAAAGCCACCTAAACGAGCCACGTCTATGCCTGTGGTAAAGCGTAAAATTTCACCTAAATCTTGAGAGGGGTGCTGTGCTAATTGTGCTTGGCTAATCACTTGTACCGAAGCCAACGTGCTATCAATGGCTTGTGTGGTGCGTGTTGCGGTAACGACGGTTGTAGGTAATACGGTGTCGGCATAAACAGCAAAAGAAGAACAAGCAGCGACGCTGGCTGCTAATAAAGAACGTGTAAACATAGAAACTCCAACTGTTTGCTTCCCCGCAAACAATTTTAAGGGTAAAAAATATGCTTAGTGGTCGGTCTCCGGACTTCTGTGCTGATGTAGATACATCGTCAATTTTGCCTTCCCATTAAAAAACAGTGGCATCTAAAATCAACAAACACAGTTACCGTTGCGGGGGCAGCACTGGACTTAAACCAGTTTCCCGTTTGACAGAGTGATAAAAAAGTCAAACCTTATACAATAATAAGGACACCATAAAGCAGCGCGGATGTTAGGGGAGATGAGCAGGGGGTGCAACAAGAAAAAATCATCAAAGCGGTTTTTGCGTGTTTTATGTCCTAAAATAACAATTAAGCCCCAATAAAGGGGCTTAATGCGTATTAGCGTGTTGGGTTTAGCAAATTAAAACTTCATGTTTAACTGCGCACCTATTAAATGCCCCATGCCTTTGTAGTCGGCACTGTAAGTCACAGGACCGTTGGTGCTTGGCTTGCTTACGTCAACGTGTGAGGTATCTTCTTTTAAAAACATATAAGCAACATCAATAGAGGTGCTGTCATTGATTGGATAGCTTAAGCCCAAGGTAGCCACCATGCGGTCTTCGCTAGGCACACGNNACGCTATATGCCCAAGAGTCTTTCCAGTCTAATTCTTCTGTACTGGATTTAAATGGGCCAGATGCACTACCACCATTTTTAATAACAAGTTTTTCTAAAACACTCCATTGTGTTAAAGAAATACTCGAGTGAACATTTACATTTGGGTTAAGCGCATGACTGATAGACAATTCAAAGGTAGCAGGTGTTGCAATATCAAGCTTGGCAGGAAACTCTATACCTACACCAGTGAGTTCGGTTGTGCCTTCGAGGTTGTAATCGGTTTTGCTACGGTAATCAAAGCCTATACGTGTTTGTGGCATAATTTGCCATAAAACACCTACGTTATAACCATAAGAAATATCATCACCATTAACTTCGACAGGATTTTGTAAGCCAACAGAGTAGGTTGATAATAAACCCTCAAGCTTGCTTACTGTTACGCCAACACCAATAGAAAATTCGGGTGTGAGTTTGTAGGCGATAGTGGGTTGAATACCAATCACTTTAACTTTGCTTTTATCGCCAAAATAACGCCCTTGGAATGAGCTTTCGTAATTGCTGGCTAAACCAAATGGGGCAAAGTTACCAATACCAATACTAAGGTCATCGCTCATTTGATGGCTTATAAAGCCCGAGCCAACCCATGTAGGTGGAATCATATCGCCGTTATTTGTGCCTGCTTGTGAGCCTTGAACATTTTCGATGTCGGTTGGCACATAAATAAAGGTCGCATTACCACTAAGGTTTGTGCCTTCTAGCTGAGTCATCCCAGCAGGGTTTCCAAAAAGAGTGGTTGCATCAGCGGCAGCAGAAGCACGACCTGCTTGCGCCATGCCCATGCTTTTAATGCTTTGCTCATTGAGGGCAAAGCCTGCCGACCATGCAGAGCCAGAGGCGACAGCAATCATAAGTGCAAGGGTTTTAGGTAGCATTTTCATGAACATTTTCCTATTGTTATTATCAATTTAAAATTTACGCGTTTAGTTTAGAGGGGTGAGATAAACGCATTTTTATATCTCGCATAACATAGCGTAAAAAAACTGACTTAGCACTATATTGCTGTTGTTGCATTGTTACTGATTTGCGTCAATATTGACTCTTTTTCGTAACCAAACGAATAAAATCAAGGCTGGTAGTATTGACACAGTAGAAAACACAAAAAAGCCTATATAACCAATACTGGTGACCATAAATCCCGACAATCCACCAATAATTTTACCTGGTAAAGTGACTAAAGAACTAAACAGCGCATACTGGGTGGCGGTGTAATGTTTATTGACTAACGAAGACAACCAAGCCACGGCGGCTGTGCCTAAAAATCCGCCTGCAAAGTTTTCACCACCAATCACGGCCACAAACACATTTAAGTTAGCAGGGTATAAGCTAAGTAAAATAAATAACAAATTGCTTAGGCCACCAATAATCATGCCAATAAATAAGCTACGCTCAATGCCTAAACGTACCACACTTGCGCCACCAATAAATGCCCCTGCAATACCAACCCATACGCCAAATAATTTAGAGACTGCGCCAATTTCGGTTTTGGTAAAACCGCTATCTAAATAAAAAGGTAAAGCCATCACGCCAAGCATTTGGTCAGATATTTTAAATAAACCCATAAATAACAATAAGCCAACGCCAACCATACCGCTGTAACGCACAAAAAAATCTTTAAATGGGCCTATCACACCGTCTTGCATCATGGCACTAAACGAGGCAAATTTTTGCTGTTGACGGGTAGGTTCTTGGGCTAAATAAGTCACTACCATTAAGGCAACCACCAACAAAGCCATTAATTGATAAATCAACATCCATGCTACATGGTCGGCCAAAATTAAAGCCAATGCGCCCGAGGCTAATAAAGCAAAGCGATAACCTAAGGTATAAGTGGCGGCGAGTGCGCCTTGTACCTCAGCAGGGGCAATTTCGATACGATAGGCATCAACCACTATATCTTGAGTTGCGCCTGCAAAAGCCGCTAAAAAGGTAAAAAACACAAACAACATCAGTGCTTGTGGGCTAATTATCGACATCGCCAATAATGAGCCACAAAGTAAGGTTTGTGCCGCCAGTAGCCAACTGCGGCGTTGGCCGAGTTTGCTCAACAAAGGCAAGCGTAATTGGTCAACTAAAGGTGACCATAAAAATTTTAGCGAATAGGTCAGGGTGGCATAACTAATCAAGCCAATCATCTCTAAAGAAACATGATTATCTTTGAGCCAAGCCGATAACGTGCCACCAACCAATAAAAAAGGCAAACCAGAGCTAAAACCAAAGAAAAACATTGTTAATGCCGCAGGCTGGGCAAAGGCTTCTTTAAGGGTATAAGTACGAGGTGAATTCATAACGTGTCTTATAATAAAAAATGAGACGGTGCAAAATTGCCGTAGTCTCGATGAATAAAAAGGGCAGATTAAAGCAAAACCATCACAGAGGCAAAGTGTGCTTTGTGATAGTCTTGCTAATTATTTTTTTGTGAAGTTAATTATGGTCAACGACGACGTGCAACAACTCTTACGCCACAGTTATCAAGGCGTATTAAGTACCCATTCTGTGCAACTACAAGGTTATCCTTTTGGCTCGGTGGTGCCGTTTTGCTTAGATAAGCAAGGGCGTGTGGTTGTTTTAATTTCAGATTTGGCACAGCACACCAAAAATCTTAAACAAGATATGCGTTGTTCGTTGTTGGTATTTGCCGAAGGCGATGATATTCAAGCGGCAGCCCGTTTAACCCTTGTGGGCGATGCACATCCTGTTGAAGATGCACAAATAGCTGATGTGGCAGCACGTTATTATCGCTTTTTTCCACAATCAAAAGATTTTCACCAAGTCCATGATTTTAGTTTTTGGTACATAGAGCCAATTAAATATCGTTATATTGGTGGCTTTGGCAAAATTCATTGGGCAGAGCCTNNAACCAAGACCATGCCGATACCTTTGCGTTGTATTGCCAACAAGCCAATATTAAAGTGCCTAATAATACGCCCATCACCATGACAGGTATTGATGGTACAGGGTTTTATCTCAAAATAGATGCAAAAATAGCCTACATTGCCTTTGAACACCGTGTAAGCACACCACAGCAAGTGCGAGAAATGTTAGTGGCTATGATAAAATCGGCACGAAAGTCTAAAGTAGTGGAGTGACAGTATGAGTTTTTTATTATTAGTTGGCTTTNNCGACAAATTATGCGTGGCGCAACCAAAGAGTTAGCCCCTCAATTACAACAAGCTCAACAAGGTCAAACGCTAGACCCCAATACTAATTTTTTGGCGGCAATGTGTCAGGCATTGGCAGGGTTTTTGTTTATTTTGCCAAGTATGTTAACCGATGTTGTGGCAATTTTATTATTACTGCCGCCCGTACAAAAAGCACTACAAGGTAAAATGACACAAGCCTTTGAAAAACGTGGTGCTAATTTTATGATGATGGGTGGTTTTGGTGGCATGGGGCAGTCTCCGTTTGGTCAACAATCGCCGTTTTCTCAACAAAATCCGTTTGGTCATGGTGATGTGTTTGAGGGAGAAGCAACCGATGTCACCCCAACTACAACCAAGCGTATTACCGAAATCAACCCCACAGATAAACAATAGCTTGTATTTTGAGCAGATAAAATGCTGTCCACACATATTTTTTGTTGACTCCCCCTTGAAGCAGCCAAAGCAAGCCCCATCTTTGTAACAGTTTAAAGGCTTAGGCAGGTTAATTAAACCTGTCAGCCTTTAGTTATACAGTACGGCTTACTCGTACTACTTAAACTCCCCACTCAAGATGAAATTTAGGAGAGCAAATAATGAATATTCGTCCTTTACATGACCGCGTAGTTGTGCGCCGCGAAGAGCAAGAAACAAAAACAGCAGGTGGTATTATTTTGGCTGGCTCCGCTGCCGAAAAGCCTTCACAAGGTGTGGTACTCGCCGTAGGTAACGGTCAAGTGACCGATGCTGGCGAAGTTCGTCCTTTAGATGTAAAAACAGGCGACAAAGTATTATTTGGTCAATACGCAGGTACAACGGTTAAAGTTGACGGCGAAGAATTATTAATCATGAAAGAATCAGACATTTTGGGCGTATTAGAAGCCTAATTGTTACTGGTTTTTTGTTTTTTAATTAATATAAATTTATTGGAGTTTAGTCATCATGGCTGCTAAAGACGTAAAATTCGGCGATTCTGCTCGTCAAAAAATGATTAATGGCGTAAACGTATTGGCCGACGCGGTAAAAGTAACGTTAGGCCCTAAAGGTCGTCACGTTGTGATTGATAAAGCATTTGGCGCACCACACATTACTAAAGACGGTGTGTCTGTGGCTAAAGAAATCGAATTAAAAGACAAATTCGAAAACATGGGCGCACAGTTAGTTAAAGAAGTAGCGTCCAAAACCGCAGATATTGCAGGTGATGGTACAACGACTGCAACTGTATTAGCACAGTCTATTTTAAACGAAGGTTTAAAAGCCGTGGCTGCGGGCATGAATCCTATGGATTTAAAACGTGGTATCGACAAAGCGGTGCGTGCTGCGGTTGCTGCTATTAAAGAAGTGTCCACACCTTGCACAGACAGCAAAGCGATTGCTCAAGTGGGTTCTATTTCTGCTAACTCCGACAACACCATTGGTGACTTAATTGCTCAAGCCATGGAAAAAGTTGGCAAAGAAGGCGTGATTACCGTTGAAGAAGGTTCTGGTTTTGACGACACCTTAGATGTTGTTGAAGGTATGCAGTTTGACCGTGGTTATATCAGCCCATACTTTATCAACAAACAAGACACCATGACGGCCGAGTTAGACAGTCCGTATATTTTGTTGGTTGACAAAAAAATCTCCAACATTCGTGAATTGATTCCTGTATTAGAAGGCGTTGCTAAGTCTGGCAAACCTTTATTGTTAATTGCTGAAGATGTTGAAGGCGAAGCCTTAGCGACTTTAGTAGTTAACACGATGCGCGGTATCGTTAAAGTTTGTGCGGTTAAAGCACCGGGTTTTGGTGATCGTCGCAAAGCTATGTTGCAAGACATTGCGACCTTAACGGGTGGTACAGTGATTGCCGAAGAAGTCGGTTTAAGCTTAGAAAAAGCCACCTTAACTGATTGTGGTCGTGCCAAAAAAATCGTGATTTCTAAAGAAAACACCATCATTATTGATGGCGAAGGTAGCACCGAAGAAATCGCATCTCGTGTTAAAACGATTCGTATGCAAATCGAAGAAGCGACTTCTGACTACGACAAAGAAAAACTTCAAGAGCGTGTTGCCAAACTCGCTGGCGGTGTAGCTGTTATTAAAGTCGGTGCAGCAACCGAAATCGAAATGAAAGAGAAAAAAGACCGTGTTGACGATGCCTTACACGCCACACGTGCTGCGGTAGAAGAAGGTGTTGTTGCGGGTGGTGGTGTTGCTTTAGTTCGTGCCGTACAAGCCATTAAAGATTTAGTGGGTGACAATGCCGAACAAAATGCAGGTATCAACATTTTGCGCCGCGCAATGGAAGCTCCATTACGTCAAATCGTCACTAACGCAGGCGAAGAAGCCTCTGTTGTTGTTAACAAAGTGAAAGAAGGTACTGGTAACTTTGGTTACAACGCAGCTTCTGGCGAATTTGGCGACATGATTGCAATGGGTATTTTAGACCCAGCTAAAGTGACACGTTCTGCCTTAGAAAATGCAGCCTCGGTTGCCGCATTGATGTTGACCACTGAATGCATGATTACAGACGCACCAGAAGACAAGCCAGCAGGTGGCGGTATGCCTGATGGTGGCATGGGCGGTATGGGTGGCATGGGCGGTATGATGTAATTATCGTTGCTAGTGCAAACCTAGTAAAAAGCCCATCTATTTAGATGGGCTTTTTTATTGGCAAGTCACTTTGTCGGAAAAACTAACCTTTTGTGGATAAAGTAGGTGAGTTTGTATTAAAATTGCGCGTCATTAACCCGATGTGGTTTACAATAAATAAAAACGGGGTCTTTATTATGCGTATTTTGTCCTTATTGTTGTTAGTTACAACCTCCGCTACTGCCTCTATTAATGCGGTAGCAGATACTTGTGGCGAGTTGGCAGCCAAATTTGCTGATGAAGATAAACGCGATATGATGAGCGTAGGTCAAATGGATGATTTGCGTTTGTGTGTGGGGGAATGGATGCGTGACCAAGTGTTACAGCATAATCGTCCTACCAATGCAGCCTTAAGCGAAGCAGCTTCTACCTTGCCTACAGCACAAATGATTCAAAAATAAAGCCTATATTACTTTAGATTAAGAGCAAATCATTAAGCTTTGCTCTTTTAGTTTAAAGAGAGTTGGCAAACGCATAAAGTCTCGTTATAGTCGATAGATTATTTTATTTTCTCGGCTTTCATGAATATTATTCAACGTTATCAAAATACACGCTGTCTGCTATTACTGCCCTAAGGGGCTATTCGTGTTTGTGTCATTTTTTCTTATTTTAAATTTTAAACAGAATATGGTGAGTTTTTATCATGAATAAAGATAAATTGTTTATTTTTGACACCACGATGCGTGATGGTGAGCAAAGCCCAGGTGCCTCGATGACTTTAGAAGAAAAGGTCCGTATTGGTAAAGCCTTGGAGCGTATGCGAGTAGACGTAATCGAAGCAGGCTTTGCTATAGCCAGTCAAGGCGATTTTTTGGCCGTTAAAGCGGTGGCCGAAGCCGTCAAAGATTCACGTATTTGTTCTTTAGCGCGTGCGCGTGCCGAAGACATAGACCGCGCTGCCGAAGCCTTACGTTTTGCCAATGCAGCGCGGATTCATACCTTTATTGCCACTAGCCC
>DDBM01000129.1:78543-110593 GCA_002333125.1 Moraxellaceae bacterium UBA2032
CAACAATTTGGTGAGTTGATTCATAATATTATTACTCGTGTGCCTAATGCCGACAAAGCTATTTTTTCGGTACATTGTCATAATGACTTAGGGTTAGCGGTTTCCAACTCCTTGGCTGCCGTATTAAATGGCGCACGTCAAGTTGAGTGTACTATTAATGGCTTGGGCGAACGCGCAGGTAATGCGGCTTTAGAAGAAGTGGTGATGGCACTTCGCACTCGTAGCGATTTATTTATTGTAGAAACCAGTATTTACACCCCCGAAATTGTGCCAACCTCACGTTTAGTCTCAGGGATTACGGGCTTTCCTGTGCAGCCAAACAAAGCCATTGTGGGTGCAAATGCCTTTGCTCATGAGTCAGGTATTCACCAAGACGGAGTATTAAAACACCGTGAAACTTACGAAATCATGCGTGCCGAAGATGTAGGTTGGAACGCTAATCGTATGGTCTTAGGTAAACATTCAGGCCGAGCCGCTTTTAAAGCACGTTTAGAGCAGCTAGGGATTGCCGTTGGTACGGATGATTCATTTAACTCGTTGTTTATTCGTTTTAAAGAATTAGCCGATAAAAAACACGATATTTTTGATGAAGACTTACACGCTTTGGCTAATGATAGCTCACACGAAGTTGATGAGAGCTATAAGTTAGTTGCTTTAGAAGTTACCTCTAAAACAGGCACTAAGCCCGAAGCTAAATTAATGTTAACCGTAAATGGCGTTGAGAAAAATGTCACTGCGATTGGCTCAGGGCCAGTTGATGCCACCTTTAGAGCCATTGAAGCCGTTGCCAATTCGGGAACAACCTTAGAGTTGTATTCGGTTAACGCTATTACCAGTGGTACAGATTCACAAGGTGAAGTTACGGTGCGTTTAAATCAGGCAGGGCGTATTATTAATGGTCATGGTGCAGATACCGATATAGTCATTGCCAGTGCTAAGGCGTATTTAGATGCCTTAAATTTAATGCTTGCTAATGTGGGTCGAGCGCATCCACAAGAAGCCACGATTTAAAGAGTATCATCATGGGGCATTTGTCTGCGCTGTCTTTAGAGGGAAGTCGTCAAGCCTATTTAGCGGCTTTAGGCATTCCTATATGGACAGTCAGGGCAGATGTGCCATTAAGTGCGCAAAGTGTGCCACTACAATTTGTGGCGCACCAGTCAGATGAAGTACATATAGAAGCCGAGCCATCTGTTGCCCTAAAGCAAACTCCTAAGCCCGTTGTTACAAATACCCCAATCACCACCAAGCAAGCGCATACTTTTGATGAGCCACCGATTTTTGATGAACCGCCGCTAGATGTTTATTTAAATGACCCTGACTATCAAAAAGCCGAAGAGTTTCAAGAGTTTGCCAATGCAAGAGCTGCTTTAATTACTAAAGTAATACCTGAATCTAGCGTTGTTGCTGCCAGTCCTGTTGTTGTATCTCGTGTTGTAGATAGTGACTCCACACAGCCAATTCATTTTAGGTTTGCGGTGTATGCCTGTGGTGTATGGCAATTGATTGTGCCACGCTCACAATTATTAAGCCCAAGTGAAATGACATTATTGGCTAATATTCAACGTGTCACACAAACCGAAAACGCGCCACCGTTGTTATTTGCATGGCCAATGGTTAATCATTATGCCATTCCACGCCATAAAAAAGCCGCCCAAGAAGCCTTAGTGTCTTTTTTTACTAATCAGGCATTAAGTGACAAAGGTTATATTGTACTTACTGATTTTGAAGATGAATTAATAGATTTATTGCAACATAGCACCACCAAACCCGTCATTAAACAAGCCAGTTTAAACACCTTACTTCAACAACCTTTACAGAAAAAAGCCTTATGGTTAGCTCTCAATCAATAGTATTACGTGCCATGACAACGGCTGATATAAATGCGGTTTGTGCTATAGAACAGCAAGTGCAGTATGCACCGTGGACACCAAAATTGTTTAGCGATAGTTTAGAGCGTCATTTGTGTTGGGTTGCCCAAAAAAATCAGCAAGTGGTGGGTTTTTTTGTGGTGCAATTTATTGTGGACGAAGCGCATTTATTAAATATTGCTGTTGACCCAACACAGCAAAAACAGGGCATTGGACGGGTGTTATTAGACAATGTTCAACAACAAGCCATCGCCAAAAAAGCAAATACGATTTTTTTAGAATTACGCGCCACAAACCAACGCGCCTTGGCTTTGTATCAAATGGCAGGTTTTAATGAAATTGGCTTACGCAAAAATTATTATCCTGCCGCACAAGGCAAAGAAGACGCGGTGATTATGGCACTGATGCTATTTTAAAATTAGCAGCGTAGTTTTTCAGTTAAAATGGCCAACGCTTCATCAAAATCTGGCACGGGTAATTTGGATGCCTTGCGTTTGGCAATTGCCATTCTTAAGGCATTTTTAAGGCCGTTTTTATCAACAGAATAACCAAACATACGAGGGTTACCGTCTTTGTCTTTCCAACTTCCATTAAGATAAGCATAAGCGTTGTCGCTGTTTCGGTGCGCGCGCCATTGAATATGTATGCCTAACACACCCGAGGTATTACGTTTGCCCAAACCTTCTTGAGGTAAACGCTCGCTACTGCTTTTAATGCCCATTTCTTTTAAAATTTCTTTTTCGGCCAGCTTGGCTTGTTTGAGGGTGTCACGTTTACCACCATACTTTTTAATCGAAAAGTATTTGGTTCTACCTTTTACACGTACCTGATAGCCGTGTTCGTTGGTCTTTTGATTGATGATTTCTTGAATGGCCATGATATGGACTCCGAAATAAATCAGGCAATCCATGCTGATATCTAATAAGATGGTTAGGAAATAATCACAAAAGTCTTATGATTAATAAAGTGATTATAGGTTTAAAAAAATAATAGTAAAGTAAATAATTTAACGAATAATTAAGGAGAATTGTATTCTTTTTGTTGAATTGATCTGTACGAGCTTTTATTGTGATAAAGAGTCGCTGAAACCATCAATCAAGACTAGTTAAATACCAATACTGTCTCAATAATATTTTTTTGTGAGGAATTGACCTCAAAGCACCAATTTTTGTCCTCAATTCACCTGTTATTGGATGCTTGGTATGTTACTGTCGATGGCATATTGGTAACTGACAAAGGTTGAATATATGACTCATGCCATGAAACACATCGAAAAGGCACTGGTACACGAAATTGCACCTGCCTATACCGCTAATGCTAGGAAGGCTCATCCAGAAGCAATCCGTGGCTGGCGGCCGAGTGGTCAGGTTTGGCCATTATTACGAGAGCTTCAGGGACGAGTTATTGGTTTACGCAAATGCCGTATGGAGATTGATGGCGCAACGATGGTGTGGTTGGAGGGCGGAAATCCTCATGGCGATCCTGTCGTTTTGTTACATGGTTTTGCCTCTAACAAAGAAAATTGGTTATTGTTATTACCTTTTTTGGCCAAGCGTTATCGTTTATATGTGCCTGATTTGCCCGCATGGGGTGAAAGCCATTTTCGTCACGAAAAAGTGTATGGTTTAGACCAACAAGCAGACCGTGTAGCAGATTGGGCGCGGCAAATACTGCCTCGTAAAGCCCATTTTGTAGGCAGCTTGATGGGGGGCGGCATTGCGGGTTTGGTGGCTGCACGTCATACCGATGTTACCGCAAGTTTAACTTTAATGAATGCCGCAGGAGTGCGTGGTCATGGTTCTACGCCTTTTGAGCGTGGGCTTATGATTGGAAAAAATACCCTTGTACCTAATACGTATGCCGAGGTTGTGCGTTTGTTTGCAACCGTATTAGAGCGTAATCGTACTCCGTTATCATTAGTATTGGCTTCGGCGATGGGGCAAGAAATGGTCTCACGTCGTCATGTTAATCGACATTTGTTTCATCACATGATTGCTCATTCTTTACATTGTGAGCGTGTTGGTGTGTCGGGGGTGACTGTGCCTACTTTGATTTTATGGGGTGAAGAAGATCAAGTGCTACATCATACCTGTGTCGAAACCTTTAAACAGTTGATTCCTCATGCACAAGTCCGTAAATTACAGGGCGTAGGGCATTTACCTATGGTTGATGTACCTGCAATTACTGCTAAAAACCTTAATCGTTTTTGGCGTGATACACATTATGTGTAATGTGTAAAAATCTCAGTGATTTATAGGTCTTTTGCCATGAGCACAAGACCTTAAACGTAAGATTAGTTTTCCATTTGCCACTGCAAAATAACTTTAATAACATAACCAATAAACCCAACAGATAACGCCAAAAACATGGCAAATGTGCCAATGCGTCCTGCTTTAGATTGTTTGGCTAAATCCCAAATAATAAACATTAAAAATAAAATAACGAGAGGAATACCTAATTGCATACCCCATTTGGTGACCATTTCATCTGTCATAACAATGCCTCTTTTAGTGTTTAACTCTGCTTGAGCGTATTAGTATTATCTTAAGAGCCTAATAAGGCTCTTAAATTAGCTAAATGTGCGCCACCAATACGTTTTTTCTCTTGAGGCGTTTTGGTGCTTTTACGACCTAACCATTCTATTTGGTCATTAGGTAGTTCTTCCAAAAAACGACTTGGTGTAGTGCCTCTAAAGTCTGCACCCGATTTACGACGTTCGGCTAATGTTAAAGTGAGTGTTTGTTTGGCACGAGTAATACCTACATACATGAGTCGTCTTTCTTCTTCTACAGTATCGGCCTCAATGCTATTACGATGTGGTAATAAATCTTCTTCTAAACCAATCATATACACATGTGGAAATTCTAAACCTTTGGCCGCGTGAAGTGTCATTAATTGAACTTTGTCGCTATCATCAGCTTCGGCTTGTTGTTCTAGTAAATCAATCAGCACTAATTTGCGAATCACCGTTTGAATGTTTTTGTCATCTTCATCGGCGGCTTTATTAAGCATATTTTGCACCGAATTAAGCAAGAAGTTAATGTTTTCGATACGTGCTTCTGCGCCTTGAGGTGTAGGGGCTGTTTCACGAATATAATCTTCGTAGGCAATATCACTTAANNTTAATAATGCGTAAAAAAGCACTGTCATCATCAGGATTAATAATTAAACGCAAATAACACATTACGTCTTTAATTTCAGCGCGCGAGTAAAATGATGTACCACCCGATAACTTATACGGCACTTGTAATTCACGGAGTTGAGTTTCTAATATTTTGGCCTGAAAGTTACCACGATACAAAATAGCGTAATCTTTGTAAGTACGGCGATTCATTAAGCGATGATTAATTAAATCATGGGTTACATAAATGGCTTCGTCGCGGTCGGTGGGGCAGGTAACCACTTTAATCATGTCACCTAATCCATGCTGACTCCAAAGCTTCTTTTCAAAAACGTGTGGGTTATTACCTATAACCGCGTTAGCAGCATGTAAAATCCGCGCCATTGAGCGATAGTTTTGCTCTAATTTAACCACTTTAAGATGCGGATAATCTTTAGTTAGCTCAATCATGTTTTCGGGACGCGCACCACGCCACGCATAAATACTTTGGTCGTCATCGCCTACCGCTGTGACTCGGCCACGNNACTTTGTTTTGCCATTTTTCACGGATAGCTTGGTTTTCTTGTAATAAACGTGTGGGCAAAGCAATTAAGTCATCAAAATCAACGGCATTATAGGCGCGTAAATGGCGTTGATAACCTTCATAAACTTGTGCAGCGATTAAGTCATCTTTAGTTTGTGCCAAACTCACGGCTTGAACGGGCTGAATTAAATCGTTCTTCCAGTCAGATATTTTTTTGCTAATGTATTTTAAAACTTGTTTTTGGTCACTTTGTGGGCTGTTTTCGCGGTGTAATAAATCGCTTAATAAACGTTGGCAGTCGTCTGAATCTAATATCGAAAAATTAGCTTTTAAACCACAGGCGGCTAATTCTTGACGAATCATNNATTTTACGGGTAATTACCGAGGTTTTGCCTGAGCCTGCACCTGCTAATACTAATAAAGGGCCATCAATATATTTGGCAGCTTCTTGTTGGTGCGGATTAAGATTATTCATGATGGAATGTGCGCAGGGGGAATGAAAGAGGGGCTATTTTACGGCTAAGGGGCAGGGTCAACAACCCCTTAATTTTTAAACTGCGGCTAATGCCTCATGCAGTCGTCCTACACCAACCACTTCCATGCCTTCAATTTCTTGGCGTGGCACATTGCCTTTAGGCACAATCGCGCGTTTAAAACCATGTTTGGCGGCTTCGCGTAAGCGTTCTTGGCCATTAGGCACAGGTCGAATCTCACCCGACAAACCCACTTCACCAAAAACGGCTAAATCGGCAGGCAAGGCTTGGCCACGCAAACTAGAGGTTACTGCCAACAATACCGCCAAATCTGAGCCAGTCTCCAACACTTTTACGCCACCTACCACGTTTACAAAAACATCTTGACCCATGGTATGCACGCCACCATGTCGATGCAAAATGGCCAATAACATGGCCAAGCGATTTTGGTCTAAACCAATCGCCACACGGCGTGGATTAGCAAAAGAGTCATCGACTAAGGCTTGTACTTCGACTAACAAAGGCCGTGTGCCTTCACGGCTAATCATCACAATAGAGCCTGCAATTGGTTCTTCGTAGCGTGATAAAAAAATCGCCGATGGATTAGCCACTTCGCGTAAGCCTTTATCGGTCATGGCAAACACGCCCAGCTCGTTTACTGCGCCAAAACGATTTTTGACGGCACGAATCATTCTAAAACGTGAGTCGGACTCTCCCTCAAAATACAANNGCAACCATAGGCTTTTCGGCACGTAAGGTCGCCAAAATATTTTCGACACAGGTTTCGGCCATGATTTTAACTTTATCGCATGGTAACTCTAAGCGTTTGCCGCGCATTGCCACTTGCGATAACGATTCTTCGCCCGTGATATATAAAGCATTATGGTTTTGCGCCAAATGGGTTAATGTTTGCAAAAGAATAGTCGATTTGCCAATACCAGGGTCACCGCCAATTAACACCACCGAGCCAGCTACTAAGCCGCCACCAAGTACACGGTCAAGCTCCGATAAACCTGTTAAAGTGCGGTCAACGGTGTTAATACTTACTTGGTCAAGAATCGTGACTTGGCTTACTTGTCCTGAATAATTACCACGTTGCCGTGGCGCAAGCGAGCTATCGGCTTTGACTTCGTGAATGCTATTCCATGCGTGGCATTCGCTGCATTGACCTGCCCATTTAAAAAAGCTACTACCGCAGGCATTACAGGTATAAGAAGTTTTGATTTTACTCATTGTTTTGGGGCAATATAGTTAGGTAAAAGAAATTAAAGCTAGAGTACGTTTTTTTGGCACAGAAGCAAACAGTTAAGCGACATAAACAGACGCATTTTGCCAAATACATATTCTTTATCATTGTAAAAATAAGAGGACATAATGAATAACCGCTATAAAAATAAAGTTTTTTCTCTTGTCATTTTGGCTATGTTAACAACCGCCTGTGGCCGTCAAGAAAATGCAGACTTACAACAACAGTCCGAGCAAGCCACCGAAACCTACAAAAAAACCTTAGAAGCTAATGGTATGGTTGAAGCCCAATTAGCAGGTAAAGAAGCCTATAAACTACCCACGCGCCCCGATGAGCCAGACGCGATTTTGACGATTAAAGATGTACAAGCCATGACCACGCCCGAACAACTGGCAAAAGCCTTAGCTGCGCCAGATGCGGAAGTAAGATTGGCGGCGGTGCAAGGTTTAAATGCCTTTGCAGGGCATTTGCCCGATGTGGCTTTGCAGCGTTTAATGAATATGTTAGAGGCCGAATCAGACCCAATGATTGTACCTGCTGTTGCAAAGTTACTAGGTAATTCGTGCCATCCTGCGGTGATGGTCATGTTATTAAATAATTTAAAGCGAGACGTAAGTAGCATTAATATGGAAGCCTTAAAAGTATTGGGCGATGTGGCAGGTTATAGAACGGTTGAAGGCATTGATGCGTTATTAGAACGTTTAGATGATGGCCAAGCTACGCCAACGGCTAACTTGGTGCGCTCAGAGGCCGAAATTGCTAAAGCTAAAGTTTTGGCGCGTAATGGTCGCGCTTTGTTGTGTACTTGGTAAAAACACTTAACGCCAAAAACGAAAACCCCGCATAACAAAGCAATTGTAGCGGGGTTGGTTCGTCTGCATGACGGACAAGAGGGGCATTACTGCCCTAACGGACTAACAAACAAATTGTAAAAAACTCATCTTAGTAATTTTGTTTCTCCTCTTAGTTTGCCATTAATTTAAGCGTAGTTGAGTTTAAAGATTGTGCAAGGCTATTTTTTTAATTAATTTTTGTGAAAGACTTTTGAGCTATTTATCGTCATTTTACTAGTCTTTGTCGTAAAAAACGAAAATCTTCTTGAGATTTTACCCAATCAAACCCATACCTTAGTTAAGTGAATATGTTTAAATAAGGCTTCTGTTATTTTTGTAGGCTGCTTGTGATGGGCAATACTCCCAGTAATCAACTAATATTGAATCAAATGTCAAATGAAGATAGAGAATCGGGTGATACCAGTGTTGTTTTAGAAACAGCTAAACCACAACTTAAAGAACCATCGTTTTATCAGGTTGTTGTACTAAATGATGACTATACACCGATGGATTTTGTGGTAGAAGTATTAGAGCAGTTTTTTGCATTAAGTATTGAACAAGCAACACAGGTGATGTTAACGATTCATCATCAAGGACAAGCTGTTGCAGGCGTATATCCTAAAGATATTGCCGAAACTAAAGCTCAGCAAGTGATAGAATTTTCACGCCATAATGGACATCCGTTGTTGTGTCGCGTAGAAAAAAAACCTGATTAGCTACTTTAAACAGTAGGAGTTGCCATGTTAAGCCGCGATTTAGAAGTTTCGTTAAATGTAGCATTCCGTGATGCTCGAGCTAAACGTCATGAGTTTATGACGGTTGAGCATCTTCTATTGGCCTTACTCGACAATGAATCTGCTGCTAAAGTGCTTAAAGCCTGCGGTGGCGATCTTGCCACTTTACGCCGTGAATTAGCTCAGTTTGTTGAAGATACCACGCCCAAATTATTGACTAAAGATACCGACCGCGAAACTCAACCAACCCTTGGTTTTCAACGTGTATTACAACGTGCTGTGTTTCATGTGCAGTCATCGGGCAAAAAAGAAGTCTTAGGGGCGAATGTTTTAGTTGCTATTTTTTCGGAGCAAGAATCACAATCGGTTTACTTCTTGAAAAAGCAAAACATTAACCGCCTAGATATTGTTAACTTTATTTCTCATGGTATTAGTAAGTTAGGCGATGAAGGCGCAGAGGAAGGGGCTATTGAGCCTACTCAACAAACTGACGAAGACGGTGATGTTACGCCTAAAAGCGCATTGACCGCGTATGCCAGTAATCTTAACGAGTTAGCGCAAGCAGGCAAAATTGACCCATTAATTGGCCGTGATATTGAAGTCGAGCGTGCCGCACAAATTTTGTGCCGTCGTCGTAAAAATAATCCCTTATTAGTGGGCGAACCGGGTGTAGGTAAAACCGCCATTGCCGAAGGTTTGGCATGGTTAATTGTGAGCAATAAAGCCCCTGAGCCTTTAGCTAAAGCGGTGGTGTATAGCCTAGATTTAGGCTCTTTATTGGCAGGTACAAAATATCGTGGCGATTTTGAAAAACGCTTTAAAGCGGTATTAAACGAATTAGCTAAGCAAAAAGAAGCCATTTTATTTATTGATGAAATTCATACTATTATTGGTGCAGGTGCAGCCAGTGGTGGCGTGATGGATGCTTCTAACTTAATTAAGCCTGTATTAGTTAATGGTACTTTGCGCTGTATGGGTTCTACCACCTATCAAGAGTATCGTGGTATTTTTGAAAAAGATCGTGCTTTGTCACGCCGCTTTCAAAAAATAGATGTTCCAGAGCCAACCGTTAGCGAAACCTATCAAATTCTTAAAGGTTTAAAGTCGCGTTTTGAAGAGCATCATGGCGTACGTTACACCGAAAAAGCCTTAGAGGTTGCCTCAGAATTGGCTGACCGTTATATCAACGAGCGTTTTTTGCCTGATAAAGCCATTGATGTAATTGATGAAGCAGGGGCGTTACAACGCTTACAACCTGCTGATAAACGCAAAGACGTAATTGGTGTTTCTGAGATTGAAGAAGTAGTAGCCAAAATTGCACGTATTCCGCCTAAGTCGGTATCTACCAACGATAAAGAAGCATTACGCAATTTAGAGCGTGACCTTAAAATGACGGTTTTTGGTCAAAATGATGCGATTACGGCATTATCTTCGGCGATTAAACTATCGCGTGCAGGTTTAAAAGCACCCGAAAAACCTGTAGGTAGTTTTTTGTTTGCTGGGCCAACGGGCGTGGGTAAAACCGAAGTCACTAAACAATTAGCTAAAATTTTAGGGGTTGAGTTAATTCGCTTTGATATGTCGGAATACATGGAACGTCATACGGTATCTCGTTTAATTGGTGCGCCACCGGGTTATGTAGGTTTTGACCAAGGTGGTTTGTTAACCGACGCTATTTCTAAACATCCGCATTGTGTGTTGTTGCTTGATGAAATAGAAAAAGCACACCCAGAAGTCTTTAACTTGTTATTACAAGTGATGGATCATGGCACATTAACCGACAATAACGGCCGTAAAGCCGACTTTAGGCATGTGGTTTTGGTGTTAACAACTAATGCAGGAGCAGAGGCGGTGAGTCGTGCCAGTATTGGTTTTACACAGCAAGACCATAGTACTGACGCAATGGAAGTCATGAAAAAAATGTTTACGCCAGAGTTTCGCAATCGTTTAGATGCCATTATTCAATTTAAAGCCCTAGACCCTGTGATTATTGCAGGCGTGGTGGATAAATTTTTGGTGGAATTACAAGCGCAACTTGATGATAAACATGTGGTAATTGATGTTGATGAGTTAGCACGGACGTGGTTAGCCGAAAAAGGTTATGACAAACAGATGGGTGCAAGACCAATGGCGCGTGTGATTCAAGAAAGCCTTAAAAAGCCATTAGCTGAAAAAATCTTGTTTGGTGAATTGGCTAATCGAGGTGGTCATGTACACATTACCGTGGAAGATGGCAATATTGTACTACATGTAGAAAGTTTAGAAGATAAGGCGGCAACACCTGCTTAGTGTTTTAAAATATCACAAGATAAAGGCCGCTATTGCGGCCTTTATTTTACACGGCAACATTACATATTAGGATAGGTAGGGCCGCCGCCGCCTTCTGGAGTGACCCAGTTAATGTTTTGTGACGGGTCTTTAATGTCACAGGTTTTGCAATGTACGCAGTTTTGCGCGTTAATTTGCAATTTAGACTCGCCAGCTAATTCAACCACTTCATACACACCTGCGGGGCAGTATAAACGTGCAGGTTCATCATACAACGGCAAATTTTTAGACATCGGAATGCTAGGATCTTTGAGTTGTAAATGTACAGGTTGGTCTTCTTCGTGGTTAGTTCCCGAAATAAATACCGATGACAATTTATCAAAGCTGATTTTGCCATCAGGCTTTGGATATTCCAATTTACGCGCTAAATCTTTACGTTCTAAGCAGTCGTAATCGGGTTTGTTGTCATGAATGGTAATAGGAAAACCATTAGGTAAAATGTTTTGGTCAATAAAGTTAAACGCTGCGCCCATCAAAAAGCCCATACGGTGCATGGCAGGGCCAAAGTTACGGTAGCGATGTAACTCTTCGTACAACCAAGAGCTTTCAAATTTTGTGGTGTAAGCGGTCACTTCGTCTCGGCCTTCGCTGCCCGATTTTAAGCTTTCAAACACCGCTTCGGCACATAACATACCCGATTTCATGGCGGTATGAGAGCCTTTGATTTTGGCAAAGTTTAAAAAGCCTGCATCATCACCAATTAAACAGCCGCCCGCAAAGGTTAGCTTAGGTAAGGAATTTAAACCGCCTTTAATAATGGCACGTGCGCCGTAAGAAACACGTTTTGCGCCTTCTAAATATTGTTTAATAACAGGGTGGTGCTTCCAACGCTGCATTTCATCAAATGGGGACAAATAAGGGTTGCTATAAGCAAGGTCGGTAATCAAACCTAAAGTGACTTGGTTGTTTTCGGAGTGATATAANNCCCACAGTTCTTTAATGCCAATGCCATAATGTTGTGGGTCGCAATCTTTGTCTAGCTCAAATTTGCTAATTAATTGCTTGCCTAAGTGACCACGACAGCCTTCGGCAAATAAGGTGTATTTGGCGTGTAATTCATAACCTGCGGTAAATGAATGTTTTTTCTCGCCATTTTTGCCAATGCCCATATCACCAGTGGCAATACCTTTAACACTGCCATCTTCGTGATACAAAATTTCGGAGGCGGCAAAAGCAGGAAAGAGGTTAACTTCGAGGGCTTCGGCTTTTTCGGCTAACCAACGTACCACGTTACCAAGGCTCACAATATAGTTGCCTTCGTTGTGCATCGCCTTGGGTACAGCCCAATCAGGCATTAGTTTGCTACGGGTTTCACTAAACAATAAATGAACTTCGTCTTTGGTGACTGGTGTGTGTAGTGGTGCGCCTTCTTCTTTCCAATTAGGAAATAATTCGGTTAAAGCACGTGCTTCAAGTACCGCGCCCGATAAAATATGTGCGCCAAATTCTGAGCCTTTTTCGACGAGACAAACAGAAATCTCGTGGCCAGATTCAATGCTTAATTGACGTAAACGAATCGCTGCCGATAAACCAGCAGGGCCGCCACCAACGATGACGACATCAAACTCCATTGCTTCTCTTTCCACGGTAAATCTCCTCGCATAAGCTGGGGGGAAGAATTAGGCTCAACCCACAAAAATAGGACTGATTTAAGTCCTAAGATACAGGACTTACGCATTTCACTGAAATTAGCGCGTTTTGTGAACATAAAATCGTTAAAACGATTGAAATGTGAGTAAATAAGCGATAACAGCGTAAGTCCTAAGATTGTCTAAAATTTTAGGTGCGGTAGTATAAAAGCACACTACACAAACACCAACTATTTATGACATATTGTTGGACGAAAGTTATTATTTATGTCTTTTTTTGCTAAAAGACGACATAAATAAGGTTGGGCTTTTTACTAAGAGGCTATTTTGCGGTACTTGCTACTTTTTATACGATATTTTGTAGGACAATAAATAGGAATTATCATGACTAAACATTCACAAATAAAATCTGACCCTATGGCCATTATGCGTTTGCTTAAAGACGAAAACGGTAATATGCCCAAAGGTTTGCCGCCTGTGCATAAATGGAATCCTGATTTTTGTGGTGATATTGATATGCAAATTAAAGCCAATGGTCAATGGATGTATATGGGAACACCGATTGGTCGCGCGGCTTTAGTTAAGTTGTTTAGTAGTATTTTGCGCCATGATGACGATGGTTGTTTTTACCTGATTACGCCTGTAGAAAAGGTGCGTATTGTGGTTGATGATGCGCCTTTTATTGCCACTTTAGTGAGCAAAGTAGTCGATGAGGGCGTGGAGTTTTTACGTTTTACTACCCTCACTGAAGATGTGGTGATTGTTGATGACAAGCATCCCTTATGGGTAAATTATGACGAGCAGGGTGAGCCACGCCCTTATATTAAAGTACGTGATAATTTAGATGCACTGGTACATCGTAATGTATTTTATCAATTGGTAGAGTGGGCAGAAATACGCGAGCTAGACGGTGAGTCATGCTATGCGGTTCAAAGCGCAGGGCAGTGGTTTAAGATTGCGCCTGCTGTTTAGGCAACTTTAACTCTTTAAAGGTGAGCCACAAACGTAAATCAAATTCTAATTGATGATAATTAGGTTCAATATGTTGGCAGAGTTGATAAAACGCTTTGTTGTGTTGTGGCTCTTTTAGATGTGCTATTTCGTGCGCCACAATCATGGTCAAAAATTCGGGTGCAGCTTCTTTAAATAACGAGGCAATACGGATTTCTTTTTTGGCTTTAAGTTTGCTGCCCTGTACCCGTGATACCGCCGTATGTAAGCCTAAGGCATGATGAATTACGTCTAGTTTGCTGTCGTAACATACTTTGTCAATTGCAGGGGCATTTTTTAAAAAGTCTTGTTTAAGTTGATTGGTAAATTGATACAAGGCTTTATCGGTTTGCACCGTATGTGTAGCTTGTGGATAGCGTGTATTAAGGTATGTGCCTAGTTTTCCTTGTGCAATTAAGAGTTGTACCTCTTGTTGCAAGGTGGGCGAGTAGGCACGTAAAAATTTTAAATCAACCATCGTTGGTGGACTCTTTTGTTGTTATTTTGGGGTTTCAACATGACTCTGGTTTCGACTCCGCTCAACCAACGCAGAAGCGTTCCCTGAGCGGAGTCGAAGGGATAATTTCATCAACCTGCAATAATAATCCGCAACGCATCACTTACCAAATGAATATGGCTTAGGTAGTTAAGGCTTTGGGCTAATTGTTGCTCTAGCTGCTCAATTTCATCATCTCTAATACTAGCATTAACCATTTGTAAGGCTTTTAAACGGCTAATTTCGGTACTTAATGATTCTGTGAGTTGAGCTTGTGCCTGAGCTTGCAAATCGGGCAAGGCTGCTTTTGCGGTGATTTCGACCTTTTGATACAAGTTAGCAATAATCTCGGTTTGCATTTTAACCACTTGACGCGCGGTCATTTTTTCAAGGGGTTGCACTTGTTTATTAAGCATTTCGTGGGTAATACGGCTGCTTAAATCACGGCCTTCGCCATCTAATAACACCCGCGCAGTAAGCTGTGGCAAGGCACTGTTTAAGTTTAATTGCTTTGGTGCAATCACTTCGACTCTAAACCATGCTTCGACCAATAACGTACCTGCTTTAATACCTTTGTTGCGAATTAAAGCTACGTTAGCATTACCAAAGGCATTACGGGTCATTAAATCAAGTACGCCTAACGACATGGGGTGTTCCCATGTAATAAAATGAATATCTTCACGGCTTAGTGCTTGATTACGGTCAAAACAAACCGTCATGCCATCAGCATCTAAACTCGGAAAAGAGTCAACCGCCATGTGTTCGCCTGTTTTAATAATATGGCTACCATCACCTTGTTCTTCATGGTCAAGCCCAAAGGCCGACCACGCACGCTCCATAAAATCACCCAAAATTAAATCATCATCTTGGTCGGCAACAGCGGTAATTAAGTCAATGGCTTTATCCATTCTGCACGAATTAAGCTCTAACAAATAATCGCGGCCACTTTGCAATTCGGCTTCTAAATTAGCGCGGTCTTGTTGAGCTTCGTTCATNNTACGGTCTAAACGGCCAATACGTTGCTCTAACACATCGGGGTTAGCAGGCAAGTCAAAAATAACCAAATGATGAGCAAACTGAAAGTTACGGCCTTCGGAGCCAATTTCAGAGCATAATAAAATTTGTGCGCCGTAATCAGGTTCGGCAAAATAAGCGGCAGCACGGTCACGTTCTAATAAAGTCATTTCTTCATGAAACAGTGCGGTGCGTATGCCTTCATTAAGACGTAAACGTAACTCTAAAGCCATTGCCACATCGGCGGTACGGCAAATTAACAACACTTTTTGTTGCTTGAGCTTCTTAAGAAATTGAATCAACCACGGAACGCGTGGGTCAGTGACTAACCAGCCGTCGTCGTCCGATTGAATTTCTGGCCAAAGCTGATTACGCACCACACCCGACATCGGCCAATCGGCAGGTGGTGTTAATGGCACAGGAATACATTCACGCTCAGGAAAGCCTTTAATGGCTTCACGGGTGTTTCTAAATAAAACACGGCCTGTTCCATGACGGTCTAATAAAGCGGCAACGGCTTTTTCGCGTCCTTTGGTGCTGCTTAAATCAAGGTCATCACCCAAATAGCCTTGTAATACGCTGCGGGTGTCGTCATTGACTTTGCCACGCACTAAATGGCGTGCTGCTTGAGCAATGGGTAAATAACCTTCTTCTTCATCCAAAAAGTTATTTAAGCTGCTAAAACGCTTGGGGTCTAATAGTTTTAAACGGGCAAAATGACTCGCTACACCGAGCTGTTCGGGGGTGGCGGTAAGTAATAATACCCCTGCGGTTTGATTGGCTAAGGCTTCGACCAGTTGATAGGCTTCACTAGGTTTTTCTTCGTCCCATTCTAAGTGATGCGCTTCGTCAACCACTAATAAATCCCATTTAGCCTCTAATGCCGCTTCTTTAAGATGAGGGTGGTCAAGTAATAAGTCGATGCTGGCTAAAATATATTGTTCGGTGGCAAAGGGGTTTTGTTCTTCGTCGGCTTCACGAATCGCGGCAGTGCGTGTTAAATCAAAGAGTGAAAAATTAATATTAAAACGGCGACGCATTTCGACGAGCCATTGATACTGTAGGCTGTCAGGAACTAAGACTAAAACTCGCTGTGCGCGGCCTGTTAATAATTGTTGATGAATAATTAAACCCGCTTCGATGGTTTTACCTAAACCTACTTCGTCGGCTAATAACACGCGTGGCGCAATACGTTGGCCAACTTCGTGTGCTATATAAAATTGATGCGGAATCAAACCCACACGAGGCCCTACTAAACCTGCAACGGGGCTTTTAGCAATCATTTCACGGGCGCGTAAGGCGGTGACGCGTAATTCGTACCATGCGTTATTATCTAACTGACACGCTAATAAACGCTCACACGGTTTAGCCAATTGAATGTCGGGCGAGAGCCGTGTTTCGGCAAAACTGGTGCTATTACCTGCGTCATCTTGAACCTCATAACGCAACACAAATTGGCGTTCTTGTACGCTAGTTACAAGCCACATTTTGTTGTTAGTGTCTTTAACGGTGTCACCCGCATTAAAACGAATTCTAGATAAGGGCGCATTTTGTTGGGCATAAACCCGTGTTTCTTCACTTTTAGGAAATAGAATAGTCACGGTACGTGCGTTAACTTCCACAACCATCCCTAAGCCTAATTCTGTTTCGGCATCAGATAACCAACGTTGACCAATAGCAGGGGTAGATATACTCATAACGTCTCTAACTAAAAAGGAGCAGGCCACGAAAAACGTAACGGCTCTAAATGCAAGGGATGGGTAAATTCTAGTGTTTCTGCGTGTAAACACAAACGCGGACTTAATAAAATGGCTTCAGGGGGTGCATATAGGGTGTCACCCAATATCGGATGACCTAAGGTTTGCATATGCACGCGTAATTGATGCGAGCGGCCTGTAATCGGTTTTAATAAAACACGAGTGCTTTTAGAGTGACGACTTAATACTTGCCATTGGGTTAGGGCGTGTTGGCCTGTTTCGTAATCAACAATATGCAATGGCGGCTGCGTAGGGTCATAACGTAAAGGAGCGTCGATTTCGCCCTGCATTTGAGCAATA
Organism: Moraxellaceae bacterium UBA2032; assembly: GCA_002333125.1. Lineage (GTDB taxonomy): Bacteria > Pseudomonadota > Gammaproteobacteria > Pseudomonadales > Moraxellaceae > Agitococcus. The sequence goes on from DDBM01000129.1 coordinate 95,819, forward strand.
TGACCATAAACTAAAGCGATGTAGTGTTTATTCACTTGGCGTAGTTCAAATTGTTTATTAATGTGCTGTTGACTACTTAAATTACGCGCAAAGACTAAAACGCCTGAGGTATCTTGGTCGAGTCTATGGATAATACGCACGTCATCAAATTGAGCTTGAAGACGAGCATGAAGGCAATCTTGTTTTTCTGCGCCTTTACCGCGTACCGTTAGCAGCCCTGCAGGTTTGCCGACCACAAGCACATCATCATCACAAAATAAAATCGAGTAATCTAAGGACACGCGTTTTATCGTCTTAAAAATAAAACGCAATTGTAATAACTCATTCTGTTAATACAAGCATAATTTTTTAAGATACCGCATATTAAGGCTTTATTTTGGTATTTTTGGCTGAGTGCCTTGCATCATATAGGGCAAAACAAGAGTATCTGCCACCATCGAAAAGGGTAAGTCAATCAGCGCAGCAGGATAGCCAATCCAAAGTAATACAGGACTTTTTGCGCTAAGCTCTTGAGGATTTGCTAAAATATGGCTGTCAAACTGTGTGCCAAAATAAGGTTTAGCTTTGTCACCTTTGCTAAAAAGGCCGATACTGGTCGCACAGCCAGAGATTAACAACAGCACAGAAAAACTTATTAATAATTTAGACATGGTTTATGATTCGCTTTTTTTGCAGGAAGAACAGTTTGCAACTTACTGAAGAACAACGCAACATCGTGACACATTATCAAGGGGCAGCCATTGTATATGCGGTGGCGGGCGCAGGTAAATCAACCACGATGGCGTATCGGGTGCAGCATTTAGTTAATACGCATGGCGTTGACCCACAGCGAATTTTGGTGTGTTCGTTTAGCAAAGCCACCGTCAATGATATTCAACAAAAAATAGCTAATTTAGATGTGCCGCGTGTTGCTTGTTATACCTTTAATGCACTAGGCCGCAAAATTGTGCAAAAGGCGGTGCAAGACGGTTTTTATACGGCATTTAATGAAGAACACATTGAGCATCGTAATAGTCAATTAGCGATGCGCGCCCTTGTAGAGTTGGGTAAACAATACGGAAAAAACTTTAGTCAATTAGATATTAATCAAGAAGATTTACAAACTTATATTTCGGTCTGTAAAGGGAATTTGTGTTATGCCAACATTTTAGCGGCCAAATTGCCTGTACATACCTTAGCTTATGCACAGCAAGCCGAACACAAAAACGCCCATTATTTAAAAGCTTATCAATTGTATGAGCAAATTCGTCAACAACAAAACTGGCTTACCTTTGACGACCAATTAGTGTTGGCGTGGGAGGCATTGGAGCGTTTTGACAGCATCAGAGCATGGGCAAAAAGCAGCTTTGATTTTGTGTTGATTGATGAGTTTCAGGACGTAAACAAAGTTCAAGTACAAATAGCCGATATTTTAACCGAAGACCATCGTAACTACATGGCCATTGGTGATGATGACCAATGTATTTATGAGTGGCGCGGTGCCGATGTACGCTATATTTTAGACTTCAAAAAACGTTATCAAGCGCAAGCCTATATTATCTCAGACAATTTTAGATGTCCTGCCGAAGCTACCTTGTTGGCAGGCAAAGTGATTGCTCAAAATCAAGAGCGACAACCCAAAGATTTAGTGTCACAAAAAGGGTTTGGCGGAGACGTTGTTTTACAAGGCTTTAAGAGTGAAGAAGACAGCGCACAGTATGTTGTAAACTGTTATAAAAATTTATTAGCTCAAGGCACTCATCCCAAAGACTGTATTGTATTAGTACGAACCTATTCGCAAACTTCGGTTATTGAAGCCAAACTCATTCAAGAAGAATTAGCCTATCAAGTCATTGGTAATCAACGTTTTTATGAACGTACCGAAGTCAAAGTGTTGTTTACCTATTTAAGCTTTGCGCGTCAAGAACGTGACTATCAACAATCAGGCAACAATCAAGCCCTTAGCGAGCAATATATTCGACGTTTTGCTGAGGTGTTACGTCATCCTAATCGTTATTTAAGTCAGCAATGGATTAATGAGTTTATGATGCAAGCGCGTCAACAAAATGGCTCTTTAGTTAATTTTTTGGCGCAGCAATTACATCATGTTGCTCATCAAGGCACGCAAAATCGCTTGGCAAAATTAGTTAATATTTTGCAAAAATTACAAGCTAAATTAGATGAAGATGCAGGGCTAACTTTATTATGGTTAGTCAACGAGCTAGAGTATTTAGATGCCTTAACAAAGGCGGCAGCGATTCCAGAATTAGGCGAAGAACGCTGTCAAAATGTGCGCGCCTTAATTAATTATGCGCAAAAAAAAGGCACTGTATTAGCGTTTTTAGAGCATTTGCGGCGTTTACATTTGGCCGATAGTCAAGGTAACGACGCGCAACCTAAACTGCATATTATGTCAATTCATCGCGCCAAAGGTTTAGAGTGGCCTGTTGTTTTTGTGCCATGTTGCAGTAAAGAGCAAATGCCGTCGCTTTATAACGATAACATTGAAGAAGAACGGCGTTTGTTATATGTAGCTTTAACGCGCACTAAACAGCAGTTACATATACTGTTTGCGCCACAAGAAGCGATGAGTGTGTTTTTAAAAAAGGTCAATGCACCCGATATATTAAACACAGCTAATCAACTAGCCAAGGTGTTTAATCCTCAAACCTTAGCCCAAACTACAGCCGAAGATATTGCCTTGTTAGCACAATCCATGGCACGTTATCCTTTGGTGCATTATATACAGCAGTGGTGGCGCGCAGACAGCACAACAAAAGCTTTGTTACAGCAAAAAATAAGCGATGCCTTAGAGCAGCAAGCACAGGCTCAACAGCAAGTGGCGCAAGCACAAAACAGTAGTTTAAATGATATTCATCAATCAAAAAGCCATGAACAACAGCTTAAAAGTATGGCGCGACGTTTATTGTTATTTGCCAAACGTCCTGTCTCGGTATTGTTGCAGCACAATTTAACTGCATCACAACGCCATCAACCGCTGAGTTTTGTGGCTCAGTCACATGCTATTGAAGTATATGTGGCATCGGGGCAGTGCGTGGGTATCGTTGATGTGAAACACTCTAAATTTCCAGTAAGTGAAGTGTTAGATTGGTCTTGGTTAGAAGGTGTGCCGACTCAAGAGCTTAAATCATGGCAAAGCGGGCAAAAAATTAATTTACGGCTTAAACTGCGCCACGACATACAACACAAAAGTTCATCTATTGAGTCATCACAATCAAAAATTGGCACAACAGTTCAATACATGGCTTCACCCTTATTTAATCAAGATGCTGCCTATTTAATGGGGGTTTTAGAGCAAAAATGAGCTTTTAGAGCAGGTATTCTAATCAAATTTGGCTTTTTAAGAGCTTATAGGTTGCAATTGTGGTCAACTTTCTATAAAAAGCGCACGCATTAAAGCATTAGTACGAGTAGGGTTTTTATAAAAATTATCCGCGTATTAGTCATGTTGTTGCATCGAGGTATCCATGAGTGCAGATTTAGAGCCTAGCGTAAAGCCCGTTATTATACCGCCCGTAATTACCATTGATGGGCCTAGTGGCTCGGGTAAAGGCACGATTGCACATCGTTTGGCCTTAAAGTTTGGGTTTCATGTGTTAGATTCGGGGGCGTTATATCGCTTGTTGGCCTTAGCAGCTCAACAGCATGGCGTACAAACCCATAATGAAGCCGCGTTGCAAGTATTAGCTGCTCATTTAGATGCCCAATTTCAAGATAACAACGGCGAGGCGATGTTAATACTTGAGGGTGAAGATGTGACTCAAAGCATTCGTAGTGAAGAAATAGGCGCGGCAGCCTCCAAAATAGCGGCTTTACCCACTGTGCGTGAAGCCTTATTACAGCGTCAACATGCCTTTAGAGAAACACCGGGTTTGGTTGCCGATGGCCGCGACATGGGTACAGTGGTGTTTCCTGATGCCAGCTTAAAAATATTTTTAACCGCCAGTGCCGAAGCACGTGCCGAGAGACGTTACAAACAACTATTAGAGAAAGGTTTTGCGGCCAGTTTGCCTGCCATTTTAGCGGATATTCAAGCCAGAGATTTACGCGACAGCCAGCGTACTGTGTCGCCTTTAAAGCCTGCACAAGAAGCGATAGTGCTAGATAGCACCGCTTTAGGCATAGAAGCAGTCCTTGCAGCGGTCATCGAAGCAGCCAAAACTAAAACAAATTTGCAAGAATTTTTAGTTAAATCCTAAGCACATTGCCTTGTAGTTGTTGTATAATCGGCAACTTTTTTAATTTTGAGTAAGGGTAAACTTATACATACCAGCAGCGTATAAGTTGCTCTAAATACTAACAGCCCGACATGAGCTGGTCATGTGCGGTCAAAAAACAGTGATGCGACAGCATCTTAAGGTTGAATTTATGAGCGAATCATTTGCCGAACTCTTTGCAGAAAGCGAATTACAATTTACACAAGGCGCAGTTATTTCGGGTATCGTTGTTGCTATTGATAGCGACTGGGTAACCGTTGATACTGGCTTAAAGTCTGAAGGCGTAGTGCCACGCGAAGAGTTCTTGAATGACTTACGTGAATTAGAAGTCAACGTAGGCGACACCGTAGAAGTGGTTGTTGATGCGTTTGATAACGGCATGGGTCAAACCATGTTGTCGCGCGAAAAAGCAAAACGCGCTGAAACATGGACACGTTTAGAAAAAATCTTCACCGATGGCGAAATCGTTCGTGGTCTTATTTCTGGCAAAGTCAAAGGTGGCTTTACCGTGGATATCGGCCCAATTCGTGCGTTCTTGCCGGGTTCTTTGGTTGATACACGTCCTATTCGTGACACCACACACCTTGAAGGTAAAGAACTCGAATTTAAAGTTATTAAATTAGACCAAAAACGTAACAACGTCGTTGTTTCTCGTCGTGCTGTGATGGACGAAGAAGGCAAATCCGTTCGTGAAGAATTGTTGGCTCAGTTACAAGAAGGTCAAACCGTTAAAGGTACAATCAAAAATCTTACCGATTACGGCGCATTCGTTGACCTCGGTGGCATTGATGGCTTGTTGCATATCACTGATATGGCTTGGAAACGTGTTAAACACCCAAGCGAAGTGGTTGAAGTTGGCCAAGAAATGGAAGTTAAAGTTCTTAAATTTGACCGCGAGCGTAACCGTGTATCATTGGGCTTAAAACAATTGGGTCAAGACCCATGGTTAGCCTTAATGAGCAAGTATCCAAAAGGTACAATTACTCGCGCTAAAGTCACTAACTTAACTGACTACGGTTGCTTTGCCGAGATTGCTGAAGGTATTGAAGGTTTGGTTCACGTATCCGAAATGGATCACACCAACAAAAACATTCACCCCTCTAAAGTGGTTCAAATTGGTGATCAAGTTGACGTGATGGTATTAGAAATTGACGAAGAACGTCGTCGTATTTCTTTAGGCATCAAACAATGTAAAGCTAATCCTTGGGATGAGTTTGCTAAAACTCACGAAAAAGGCCAAAAAGTTTCTGGCAACATCAAATCCATTACTGACTTTGGTATCTTTATTGGTTTACCAGGTGGTATTGACGGTTTGGTTCACTTGTCTGATATTTCTTGGAATGAAGCAGGCGAAGAAGCAATTCGTAAGTTCCGTAAAGGTGACTTGGTTGAAGCGGTTATTTTAGCAGTAGATGCTGAAGGCAACCGTATTTCTTTAGGCATTAAACAACTTGCAAAAGACCCGTTCAGCGATTTTGCTGCTTCTCATGAGAAAGGCGCAATCGTTAAAGGTGTTATTAAAGCAGTTGACGCTAAAGGCGCAACCGTTGAATTAGCAGACGGTGTTGAGGCTAACCTCAAAGCCTCTGAAATCATTCGTGACCGTGTAGAAGATGCCTCTAAGCATTTGACTGTTGGTCAAGAGATTGAAGCTAAAATCATTGGTGTTGACCGTAAAGCTCGTGTTATTAACTTGTCGATTAAAGCCAAAGACGAAGCTGAAGAGCGTGAAGCAATCACAAACTTGCGTAATACCACAAGTCAAGCAGCTGAAGCGGCTGCAACTGCTGCTGGTCCAAAAACCATCGGTGACTTGATTAAAGCACAAATGAAGTAATGTTATAGCACTTTTTGAGTTTTGCTCAAAAAGTGCAAAAAACACGAAAAAATAAAAACGGGAGTTTGCTACTCCCGTTTTTTTATGCTAATTATGTATTGTTTTTAAATGCTTAAGCATTATTTTGCTTGGTATACTGCGGTGCAGCACTATCTAAACTCAATAGATAAAAACCCTTGATGTTTATGTCATCAAAAAGAGTCAGTATTTATAATTATTAACCATGTAAAGCATTTTTGTGCAGTCCAAAAATGTTTATTTCATAGGGGGAGGCAAGATGTCTCTAACCAAATCTGAGCTTATTGCAAAAGTTGCTAGTCGTAATACTTTATCCTTATTAGAGGAAAAAGACGTAGAGTTGGCCATTAAAACGATTTTAGAACAAATGGTCGAAACTTTAGCTGCGGGTGATCGCGTAGAGATTCGTGGTTTTGGCAGTTTTAGTTTACATCATCGTCCACCGCGTGTGGGTCGTAACCCTAAAACGGGCGAAAGTGTGAATGTGGGTTCTAAATATGTACCGCACTTTAAACCCGGTAAAGAGCTTAAAGAGCGCGTTAACCAATCTTTAGATGCAGAATAGTTAATGAATTTGACTTCGGTAAAAAAGATTATCGCCATAGTGAGTTGGTTATTGTTGGCTGCCTATGGTTTTTGGTTGGTTATTACCAACCAACAATCGATTAGCCTAAATTTATTGTTTATAGAAACTAGCCCGCTCAATAGTGGTTTGGTTGTCGTGTTAAGTTTTATTTTTGGGGCGATGTTAGGGGTGTTTGCTGCCTTGTTTATATGGCATGTGATACCATTACGCTGGCAGTTGCGCCAAGCGCAAAAAGAACTGGCGACTTTGCGTAAACAGTATGTTAAGCCGTCTGTTGACTCTTAATTTTTTGATTTATTTAAACTATGCTTTCACCCGTTATTGTTGCTCTAGATTATGCCAATGCCTCAGCAGCGTTGGCTTTAGTTGACCAATTAGACCCCAAACTATGCCGAGTTAAAGTCGGTAAAGAGTTATTTACACGCGAAGGGCCGAGTATTGTTAAAGCCATACAGTCGCGTGGTTTTGAGCTATTTTTAGATTTAAAATTTCATGATATTCCTAATACGGTTGCCTCGGCAGTNNTTAACTAGCTCGGAGCGCACTGATTTAGCCGATATTGGCTTAGACCTAGAGCCGATTGAGCAAGTACAGCGTTTAGCGCGTCTAACTGCCGACTGTGGTTTGCATGGTGTGGTATGTTCGGCACAAGAAGCCGCTATTTTACGCCAAGCCCATGCAAAACCATTTGCTTTAGTTACACCCGGTATTCGTCCTGCAGGAAGCAGCAGTGACGACCAAAAGCGTATTATGACTCCCAAACAGGCAGTCGATGTAGGTGTTGACTATATGGTAATCGGTCGTCCTATTACTCAAGCGAAGCATCCCGTTGAAGCACTACAAGCTATTTTGGCTAGCCTCTAAACAATACTCTAAAACAAAACAGGCAGATAATTAATCTGCCTTTTTTATTGCTTTTTAAGTGTGCTAAGCGTGGTCAACGTGTTGCATATTAATAATTTTGGCAATGCAGTGGAGTGTAATTCGGTGTTTGAGCTTAGGTTATAAATACATGAACTCAATCACAAAAAATATAAGATAAACTTGAGGTTAGAGGGAGGAATACACCATTATTAGCAGTTGTTATATGATTTTTAGCGTACTGTAATATTCTTGTATAGTGGCTATTTGTATAGTCGCTTTAAATGAGGTGACAGGGCAACAGGCTTAGAGGATTTTTAAAATGGTAGTATTTCAGTTGCTTGGTCAAAATCATGGTAAAGTAAGTCTTCGTTACAAAGCTCTTTAGTAAAAGACTACATTAGTTTTTAAGAAGAGTCAGTTGGAGTGGGGTTATCAGTGGACGAGATAATAAGAGTGACTAAAAATCTGCCGATTTTAATCGTTGATGACTCAACCAGTTATCGTCGCTTGTTAAGTCGTCACCTAAGCAGTTGGAGTAATTATTATACTATTTTAGAGGCAGAAGATGGTATACAAGCACTCGAAATCATTAAAGAAAAGAGTGTAGGGATAGTTATTAGCGATTGGGAAATGCCCAATATGAATGGGCCAGAGTTGTGCCGCGCCGTTCGTGAAGCCACATCACATTATGTTTATTTTATTTTGGTGACCTCACGAGGGACATCAGACGATATGATTTTGGGTATGGATGCAGGTGCAGATGATTTTTTAACAAAGCCGATAAACCAACAAGAATTAAGAATGCGTTTACGGGCAGGTGAACGAATTTTACAACTAGAAGCCCGTTTAGAAGAAAAAAATCAAAGTCTAAATAAAGCCTATCAGCTAATTGAGAATGATTTAAAAGCCGCGGCAGAAATGCAAACTTCGTTGTTGCCGCAAGATGAGCTAAATATTCATCAAATAAAATGTGAGTGGTTTTTTCATCCTTCGTTATTTGTTTCTGGTGATATGCTTAATTTTTTTAGGCTAGACCATGAATATATAGGGTTTTATAGTGTTGATGTGTCGGGACATGGTGTTAAATCGGCCATGTTGTCGGTGACTTTGAGTCGAGTATTGAGTCATGGTAGCACGAATGGTTTAGTTAAGCGTAAGATGGTTGACTTTCCTTATTACTGTATTACGCCGCCTGCCGAAGTCGTATCTGAGTTAAATGCTCAATATCAAATGACTGATCACAACACCATTTATTTTACCATGGTTTATGGCATATTAAATATTTGGACAGGTGAAGGGAGGCTAACGCGAGCAGGACACCCTCGACCTATTATTGTGCATGCCGATGGTCGAGTGGTTGTGATTGATGAGGGAGACGTTCCTGTAGGTTTTGCAGTGGAGTCTGCTTATCAAGAGATTCCCTTTTATTTAGAAAAAGGGTCACGTTTGTATTTATATACCGATGGTATTACGGAATGTGAAAATGTGAATGAAGATCTTTTTGGTGAAGATAAAATGATTTCTTTGCTCAAGGCAGATCATCAACACACGTTAAATCAAACCTTAATAAATTTACAAGAAGAATTAACCGATTGGCGCAAGGAGTTGGGCAAGGAAGGATTTGATGATGATGTTTCTATGTTAGCAATTCATTTTGAGGGGTAACGATATGACATATATGACAGTAAAATTTGATACAGACATTGCAATTATTGAGCCTACTACTCGGCGTATTGATGCAGCATTTGCAACACAGTTTAGGGCAGATGTCTTAGAACTTAAAAGAAAGGGCTACCATAAAATGATACTTAATCTATCAAATGTTGATTTTATTGATAGCTCGGGTTTAGGTGTTGTGGTGTATATTGGTAAAATGATTGGCAAGCGTGAGCATCTTATTTTGTGTGAGATTCATCCCAGCGTATTGAATGTGCTAAAACTGACTAAGATGGAACAAGCACTAAGCTTATTTACGACTGAAGCATCAGCAATAGAAGCCTTACAAGATTAAGTATTAGATGCTATTCTTCGTATAATAAAAAATGCGTTTTAAAGCGGAGCAAGAGTGTGGAATACATGATATTAAAGCAACAAGAACATATAGCGATTGTTGATTTTGCACGAAAACGTATTGATGCGGCTCTTGCTGTCAAATTACGCGATGATTTGCAGACATTAATTAGACAAGGTAGTAAAAAAATTGTATTTAACCTGCAACATGTTGAGTTTATAGATAGTTCGGGCTTAGGTGCTTTAGTTTCGATTATGAAAAGTTTAGGTGGCAATCAAAATATGGCTCTGTGTCAAGTAAAAGAGGCTGTATTAACGGTATTTAAGCTTACGCGTATGGATAAGATTTTTTTGATTTTACCATCCGAATCCGAAGCACTCACTCGACTTTCATCATAATGATTTTTGGTTAATTATGTTAGATTGAATCGGGTATATATATTCATAAGGGTTATATAAATGGCCACAAGCAACCGCAGCATTAGGTTGAGTATTAAGGCAAATCTGTCCAGTGTTGGCATTGTCGGTGCTGTTTTTCGTGCGCTGAGTGCAGAGTTTGGCTTAAGTGTGGTTGCATGTACCGAGGTTGAGTTAGCCGTGGTAGAAGCAACCACGAATATCGTGAAATATGGTCTGGCTCATCGTCCCGAAGAAGATATTCATTTCTCGGTGTCTAATGAAGGGTATATTTTAGAAGTGATGATAGAGGACAAGGGAACACCGATGCCGAGTGAGGCTCTTGCTAATGCCGATGGTTCGGTATTTGATTATGATGTGGATAATATGGACACATGGCCAATGTCAGGGATGGGGCTGTCTTTAATTAAAGCGGTGATGAATACCGTTGAATATCATGCCGACTCTCAAGGAAATATCTTAAGAATGGTTAAAAATACTTTATCCAGTTAATTAGTATTAAGCAGCTCACGTTTAGCGGTCATATTATCCCTCTAGATTCTAATTAGCCTGTGTCTTAAGAATGGTTTTTTTCTAGTACACGATATCGTAGATCTGCAATAAAATTGGCCACAGCTATTTCTAATTCATAAAAAACTTGCTCAATATCTGTTAAGTCTTTTGCTCGCCCCATATTACTTATTCTTTCTGCTATTTGTTCGATAATAGGACGACCAAAATTAGCAGATTCGCCTTTTAGTTTATGCGCTACTAAATAAATTTGTTCGGCGTTATGACTAATAACCGCTTGTTTTAATAATGCCATGCGTTCGGGGTTTTCTTTAATAAAAATCTCGGCAAGTTCATGTACAAAAGAGGGGTCACCGCCCATATTTTCTAAGGCGAGTTCATAGTCAAAACAGATAGGTGGCGTGTCGGAGTTATTAAAATCCATAGGAGTATGCTCTATAGGTTTTGAAAATAATTCATGGTTGTTTGGTGGGGTGTGTGCTTGAAGTACACGCGCTATTTCGTTTGCTAATTCCTCGACAGAAATGGGCTTACTTACATAACCATCCATGCCAGCCGCCAAAAATTTTTCTTTGTCTCCCTGCATCGCATGAGCTGTCATGGCAATGATGGGCAATTGCTTTTTGTTTTTTTCTTGATACCACTCACGAATGCGTTGTGTGGCCATAATGCCACCCATTGTGGGCATTTGAATATCCATTAAAATTAAATCATAGCTATGCATCATCGCTGCATTTAATGCCTCTAAACCATCTTTGGTTAAGGTGACTTGATGCCCCATTTTATCGAGTAAGCGCATCGCTAAACGTTGATTAATAGTATTGTCTTCGGCAAGTAAAATATTTAGTTTATGTTGGGGCTTGTTAGTGTTGTATGGTTTTGAGGCAGAGCTATCTTTACTCACTAATGATGTATTCTGATTTAAAGCACTGCCGCCTAGAGCTTCTAAAATACAATTATATAGCTCGGATTGGTCTATGGGTTTGTTTAAAAAGTCAGCGATGCCCATTTGTCTAAGATTGGCAGAATCGGGTGGGTTAGCAATAGAGCTGAGCATAATGACGCAGGGTTTACCTAATTTGGTATTTTTTAAAATATCTTGCGCTAAGGTAAAGCCATCATAGTCGGGCATTTGAGCATCAAGTAACACTAACTTAAATGGCTCACCTTCTAATGCTTGGTCAACTAATTTAATCATGGCATGACGTGCATCATGAACCACAAATGGTTTCATTCCAAAACCATATAACATATCGTGCATTAAGCGGCGATTGGTAGGGTTGTCGTCTACTACTAAAACGGCTAACTGATTAATGGACTCTGGTGTCGCAGGCGTGAGCACTTGTTCTTTGCCTGCTTCCATGGGAATACTAAAGCTAAAACAACTACCTTCATTAATCTGGCTCGTGACAGTCAGTTTACCTCCCATTAATTCTACTAAATTGGCTGATATTGCTAATCCTAATCCTGTGCCGCCATAACGGCGTGTAATTGAGCTATCGCCTTGAGAAAAAGACTCAAATATTTTATCGAGTAAATGACTTTCTATACCAATACCTGTATCTGTCACACTAATTAATAGTTGATGTGAGTGAGAGCTAATTGCTTTTGCTTTAATCGTCAAGTTAACTTCGCCATAGTCTGTAAACTTGATAGCGTTTCCTAATAAATTAATAATGATTTGCCGTAAGCGGCTCGAATCACAGATTAATAAGCTAGGCACGTTGTTATGAATGTCACAAATCAGCTCTAAACCTTTTTCTTGTGCGCGTAATGCTAATGGACGCAAGGTGTCTCGTACCAGTTTGCGTAAATTAAAATCAGTTGGGTCAAGAATGATTTTACCCGCTTCAATTTTAGAAAAGTCCAAGACATCGTTAATGAGTGTTAATAAAGACATGGCCGAAGAGGTGACCATGTCTAAATATTCGGTTTGCTCACTGTTAAGTTTGGTGTCTAGGCAGAGTTTGGTCATGCCAATAATACCATTCATTGGCGTGCGAATTTCGTGACTGACGTTAGCTAAAAAATCACTTTTGGCATTGTTACTGGCTTCGGCGGCTTCTTTAGCTTCTAAAATGGCTAACTCTGCTGCTTTGCGGTCACTAATATTAATCATCGTTCCTAAAAAACGTGAAGGAGAGCCTTGAGGGTGATGGCTAACAGCTTTGCCATGTATTTGAGTCCATACATAATGGCCTGATTGATGCCGTATTTGAACCTCTATATCAAGCATCTCGTGTGAGCCATCAACTAAGGCATTTATTTGTGAGTCAAATATCTCAAGGTGTGTAGGATGTACCCATGAACGCCATATATCCATTGAGGGAGGGGTGGTGCTAGCAGTGAGTCCTAGTAGCGCATACCATTTGTCGCTGTAATAAATGTTATTTTGTGAGGGTTGCCAATCCCATAAGCCGATGTCAGCATTAGCAACCGCTAATTGTAAACGTTCTTCAGAAATATGTAGTACTTCACCCACGCTAGTTAAAAGCTGCGTCACCGATTCTAAGGTGGCTTCTTTTTCGTCATAAGTAATGTTAACGCGGCTCGATAGTAAGCTAGCAACTGACTTTAAACTAGAAATAGCATCTTTTTGGGTTTTGAGTTCAATCGCAAGGCGTGTATTAGCCCAGTTTAATTCTTGCGAGCTAAGTTCTAGGCTACGACTACGTAACGCCAAATCCCGTTCGGCTTGTAAATAAGCATCGTCTACTTGATGTAAAAAATGACCAAAGTGAGTGAGTAGTTGAGTCATTGGCTCAGAGGTACTGAGACTGATCAACTTAGGAAGTTCGTCGACAATTGCTTGTAATTCTTGTGGTGTGTCGATGTTAAATAAACGACGTATTTGACGCTTTAACAAGCTAGCTTGAATCATTGTTCGCTCAAACAAGTAATAGTCATCGTTTGATTATGTAATTTACAATCGGTACTATGTGATAGAGGACTGATTTCACCATTTGAGTAAAAGCCAGTTAAGGTGGTTTTGCTTCCAAGTACATTGGCAACCGCATCGACTTCTTCGTCAACACGTCCACCCATTAACAGTTTCCGTCCGACACAGCTCACTAACAAGCCAAGTGATTTATTAGGACTATTTTGTAAGCTTAGTATCATTTCGGCCGCTGTTTGCGCACCATCAACTAGAGCATCTGTAGAGGCGTGCATGAGCTGTAAATAACCATTTTCAATTAAATCACCTGCTAAAATTAGGCTACCTTCCTCTCGATTAATTCCTAAAATAGTACGAATAATACCCACTTCGCTCCCTTCGGCACTTAACATCGAAAAAGGAAATAGTAAACCAGAGGTAGGTAAGTCGTTGGCATAGTCACCTAAATAACGTTTATAAAGGTCTAGCGCAGGTTTTCCATCTAACTCGTATAAAATATTCCCTTGATAACGCGTAATTTGGCGTGTAGCGCCAAAACCTTTCCAGCCACCAAAAGAGCTACTTACCAACGATAAATGGTTGCCGTAAAAGCCAATAGCACAAAGCGTATTTTGAGACACGCCTTGATTATTTAACACAAATGAGCGCAAAAATTGTCCAGCATCACCTGCCAAGCCGCCGCTAATACCCATATTAGGAGGAGTATGTGCCGCAATACCTTCAATTAGCGCGCTACCGTTGATGTTTACACCTTGACCAAAAACTAAGATATGTTTAAGTTCTGCACGGGAGGATAGTTGTTGCGCTAATGCTTGTCCTGCAATATAGCTTTGTTCCATATTGGCTAAGGTGGTGTGCGCAATCATAAAGTCAGGGTGTTCAAAGTGAATAGCCGTAATAACTACGCTATTATCTGTGACGCCTTCACCCGAAATCTCACCTGCTGTAGAGCAACCGACCCATTGTGCATCAGGTATGCTGTGTATGAGGGTATTGGCAAAGTCAGCAGATTGAAAGTGTGCTACAGAAGCAAATACAAGTATTAGTTGTGGGTTTAAGTCACTTAATGGCTTAAGTAGAATAGGGTCAATAGTATGGCTTTTGATAACAACTTGTTTTATGTCCATACATCTTCCTAAGTTATTGTTATAAGGTTATATATTCTTAATATCATCTTTTGAGTCTATCGCGTTTCCTTGCTCTGTCAAGACACATAGTTTGTGATATGTTACGCCTTAACATGATAATCATCAGGACTTGTGCCTTTAGTCTTGACAGTTTTTGCGTGTATTAAAGCAACAAAGCCATAGTCAAAGCCAATATATTGAGGTAAAAGTCATACATTAGTAAAAATAACGAGAATAGATTATGCCAGTAGATAACGAAACAAAAACACGACCTGTCTTAGTGACAGGGGCTT
>DDBM01000188.1:0-1235 GCA_002333125.1 Moraxellaceae bacterium UBA2032
GAATATCGAGTGTGCCTTTATGTATTTTAACAATACGCGCCACAATCGCCAAACCTAAACCTGAGCCTTGGGTAGTACGTGCCGATTCGCCGCGGACAAAGGGTTGGAGTAAGTCAGGGATTTTACTTTCTTCAATGCCTTGACCGTGGTCACGCACCGTTAATATCACCTCATAACGACTGGCGTGGGTTGTAAGCTCTATAGGTGCTTGGGCATAACGTAAGGCATTATTGACTAAGTTGCCTATCATGCGCTTAATAGCGGTACGCCTTAGCGGAAGCAATGGTAAGTTGGCTTCGGGTGTAAATTGAATGGTTGTTTGCTGCGAAAATTGAGCGGTAACTTCACTTAAAATACAGTTAATATCGGTAGGCTCGAGGGCTTCGTCCGAGCCATCGCGCATAAAAGCAATAAACTGCTCTAAAATCGCGTCCATGTCTTCAATATCTAAAATCATGCCTTCGGCTAAGTCTTTATCGGACATGATTTCGGCGGTTAAACGTAGCCGTGTGAGTGGGGTACGTAAGTCGTGTGATATACCTGCTAACATCACGGTTCTGTCTTTGGCCGCTTGTTGAATATCGTGGGTCATTTGATTAAAAGCCGCGTTGACGGCTCTAATCTCCGAAGGGCCGCGTTGTGTTTCGAGTATGGTTGAGTGCTTGCCTTTTGCCACACGCCGTGCCGCTAATTCAAGGCGTTTAAGTGGGCGGTTAAGTTGTCGTACTAAAATTAAAATAGCGGCAATGGCTAACAGGGGTACACCAATAATCCATGCAATAATAATATACGGGTTGTATTGTGCAAAAAATAACAGAGGCTCGCGCACCCAGACATCTTTCATCGAGGGAATATAAAGCCAAAGTTGTGGCCTAGGTTTAAACTCAAAATACACATCAATGGGTTCTTGCATTTCGATGCGAAGTTGCGCTTCTAGTTCACGGGTAAAAAATTCGGCAAAAGGTTTTTCTTTGAGGCGAGGAAAGTCTTGTGGTGTGCGTACTACTTCAATGCCTGTGGCTTGTTTAACCCATGCTTGCATTTCGGGCAAGTATAAATTCCACCAAAAAAAGGCCAATGACAAATATTGACTCACCAATACCACAATACCAATGACCAATGTGGTACGCCACACGGCACTTTTAGGTTTTAGTCTTGCCCACCAATAAGCCATAATGCGCTCGGTTATTCTTTACCATCAGGCACAAACACGTAACCTACACCCCACACCGTTT
>DDBM01000188.1:1300-5416 GCA_002333125.1 Moraxellaceae bacterium UBA2032
TCGAGCTCCCATGTGCCAAATTTAACGGTTTCGGCATTTTGTGAGGGCGCACCAGGTAACTCTCGCACTTGACGACGTAATACGGCTTTAATACGCGCAAGTAATTCTTGAGGGTTAAAAGGTTTAGGAAGATAGTCGTCTGCCCCTGCATCTAAACCACTAATACGGTCGGCATCAGCCCCACGCGCAGTCAGCATAATAATGGGCATTGAGTTATTGGCAGCACGTAAGCGTCTGCAAATTGCTAAGCCGTCTTCACCCGGTAACATAAAGTCTAAAACCATGATAGAAAATAGCTCACGCGCTAATATTCGATCCATTTGCGAAGAGTCTGGTACAGTTTTAACGCTAAAGCCTTGTTCTTCTAAAAAACGTTGCAGTAAGGTGCGTAGGCGTACATCATCATCGACGACTAAAATTTTATGAGTCTCTGTGTGTTGCATTTCCATGAATGTCTCTCTGATAATTATTTAAAAAATTATATCCACTCTTGTACCACAAAACCTAAACTAGCGCATACCGCCAATACGGTCATTACGTTGATATTAAAGCGTACTCAAGCCACAAACGCTATGACAGATAGGCTAATAGCCATTATTTAATTAGACAATAACTGGTTTAACATTTATTAAAATAGGAATAACTATTTAAAGTTAGAGTAAATTAAAATGATCGCTCTACCTTAATAATAATAATCATATCTGGTTTTTTATCAGATTTGGCTAAATCAGTAGATAAATCATTAAGCTTATTACTCCAGTGTCCGACATAACGAACCTCTTTAAAGCTTGTATTAAAGTACTGCTTTAAAGCCCCTGTAAATGAGTCTCCTATAACCCAAATATACTTATCCGAAAGTGGGTTTTGATTAGTGACAATACTAGCCAACCCAAATGCTGTTTTTTGCTCATCTGGAATTTCTTTTTCTACCCAAACAGGCTTATTTTTCCAAACAATATCCCAATTGTCTTTTGCATGTAGTGGAAAATTTTTTAATTTAGATATAGTTATAAGGTCACCACTATGCGTAGGGCCTTGTTGAAATGTAATTTGTGGAATAGGTAAATTAAAAATTTTAGAAAATCCTGAATAGGCCAAGAAAGCACCTTTATTATTCCAGTGAGTATCTGTCATCCAATAAAGAAAACCCTCATGTTCTTTTAAACTAAGAAAATCATGTGTTGGGTTATAAACTGTTAAATTTGGAATATTTTTTAGTTTATCCAAAAAGAAACTACTATAACTTTCGGTTGATGGTATTAGTTTATCTGGCAAATATTCTGGATAAATAGTCGATTTATTTGGGCCAACAATCAAAACAACTTTAGTATTATATTGAAGACCTGTTTTAGCAATTTTTGAGAAGGTTTCTTTTGTAGATTCTATTTCAATATTGGTAGGCATAATAGCAAGTTTAAGTTTGGCGACTGTATTGTCATGTGCATTACCTAAAAATAACCAATCTTCCTTTCCTTGATACCAATTTAAAGAAGATCCGATGGCGTATTTAGAGCCTTTGCCCTTAATAGATATTTTGTCAAATGTACGTGATTGACTAAAATCAGTATTATTAACAATAAAACCAGCTATTCCTATAACAAAAACGAAAGTACAAAGTGAAGCAACCTTTAAGCTAATTTTTTCTTTTCCATATCGAAAAGGTTTTTCAATTATTTTTACTGTTAGCCAAGCAAATAAAACTGAAATCAAAATAGCGATTAATCTAAATTGTATCGTAGGTATTTCATTATGGTAAATTCTTCCAAAAGAAAGAATAGGCCAGTGCCATAAGTATAAAGGAAAGCTAATTAGACCAAACCAAACCACAACTTTATTAGACAAAATTGTACGATTAATCCAAGCCTTAGTACCTCCAGCAATAATTAGCATAGTACCTAAGACAGGTATTAATGCCCACTTGCCTGGAAAGCTTAATTCTTTATTAATTTGCCAAAAGCCATACACCAATAAGAGTGTGCCTATAATTGAAAGGGTATTAGCTACGATTTTACCATCACTCTCTGGTTTATCTTTAGATATTAGAGAAGAAAAAAAATTATCTATCCTATTTTTAATATTAGTAAATATACCCTTTTTATATATAGAAACCCAAGCTAATAAACTTCCACACAGTAACTCCCAAAAGCGTGTTTGCGGCAAATAGAATGTCGCTATAGGATCTTGCTTAATTTCATTAATATTGAGTAAAAAAGAAATACTAGCGACAATAAAAGTAACGATTAAAAGATTGAATTTACACTTCCAAGAAAACCATAAAAGCAGTGGCCAAATAATATAAAATTGTTCTTCTACACCTAAGCTCCACAAGTGTAGTAATGGCTTAGTTTCAGCAGAGTTATCAAAGTATCCTGCTTCATTCCACAGAACCAAATTTGAAATAAAGCTAGCTCCTCCAGCGATATGTTTACCTAACTGATTAAATGCATCTGCAGATAACACAAACAAACCAAAAGCAAAGGAAGCAACTAATACAAGGATAAGTGCTGGAAAAATACGTCTAATACGACGAGAATAAAATTCAGTAAAGCTAAAGGTTCTCTTATCTAAATTTTCAAAAATAATTGTCGAAATTAAAAAACCTGAAATAACAAAGAAAACATCAACACCAGTAAAACCACCCTGTATTAAATTAGGAAATGCGTGGAAGATAACGACAGCTAGAACAGCAACTGCTCTTAAGCCATCAATATCAGAGCGATATTTGGGGTGCGATAGATGGAGGAGTGTTGTCATTAGGTAAGCTATTGAATAAGAGGTATAGGGTTACATATTATATCCCTAGAATATTTTTTGTAACAATACAAAGCATACGATAATAATTTGCATCAACAATATTGATGAGCGAGCAAGTAAGCATTAAGGCACAAAACCCACGATAATTAAATTAGTTGTGGGTTTCCTTCGTCAATCCATCCTACAATATCTTGGCTATCCCACCAAACACCGCACATGATGGGCAAAATGGTCCGCCATAAAGGTACTAATAAAATAATAACCGTGGTCATAACCTGCATGACGACGTACTGTTAAAGGCTGATTATGTTGCATACAGACTGCTTCAAATACGTCAGGATTCAGCTGATTAACCAAAAACTGGTCACTTAATCCTTGGTCTATCAAAATATGGTTAACACGTTTGCCATCTTGCACGAGTGCGGTGGCATCATAAGTGCGCCATGTTGCCTTATCTTCACCCAAATAATGACTAAAGGCTTTTTGCCCCCACGGACATTGACTTGGTGCCGCAATTGGCGCAAAAGCCGATACCGATTGATATAACTCAGGATGACGCAACGCCAACACCAACGCGCCATGTCCGCCCATCGAATGCCCAAAAATGCCAACTTTGCTGGCATCAGCCGCAAAGTGAGTCAAAATCAACTCACGCAATTCTTGGCTAACATAACTTTCCATGCGGTAGTTTTTAGACCACGGCTCTTGCGTCGCGTCCAAATAAAAGCCCGCACCCACGCCAAAATCCCAACAATCAGCCTCGCCTGCAATGTCTGCACCGCGCGGACTGGTGTCCATTGTGACCACCATCAAACCATATTCAGCAGCCAAACGCTGTGCGCCTGCTTTCATGGCAAAGGTTTCTTCGTTACAAGTTAAACCTGCTAAATAAAACACCACAGGCACCTTGCCGTGCTGTGCTTGTGGTGGCTGATATACCGCAAAGCGCATTGGCAAACCAATGACGGCCGATTGATGCTGATAAAAGCCTTGCACTCCGCCAAAACAGGCGTGTGTGCTGCGAGTTTCAAATGCTGTCATGGTTAAAATACCACCACAGAGCGAATTGATTCACCTGCTTTCATCAGTCTAAAACCCTCGTTAATATCTTCGAGTTTTAAGGTATGCGTGATGAGTGAATCAATATTGATTTTGCCTTCCATATACCAATCAACAATTTTGGGTACATCGGTACGACCACGTGCGCCACCAAAAGCCGAGCCTTTCCATGTTCTGCCTGTCACTAATTGGAATGGACGGGTGCTAATTTCTGCGCCTGCGTCGGCAACTCCAATAATAATGCTTTGCCCCCAGCCTTTATGACAACACTCCAAGGCTTGACGCATGACTTTAGTATTACCA
>DDBM01000159.1:0-2613 GCA_002333125.1 Moraxellaceae bacterium UBA2032
CACACATGGGACAAGAACGCTTGGCGATTATGCGCGCCACTACCGATGGTTTTGTCATTGCCGAAAAAGATTTAGAAATTCGTGGGCCAGGTGAAGTATTAGGCACGAGGCAAACGGGTTTAGTGACTTTTAAAGTGGCGGACTTAAATCGAGATCAACAACTGTTAAAAACGGCGCAACAGTTGGCTAAAACGATGCAAAAAGACCAACCGCAACAGTCACAGGCGTTGGTGCATCGGTGGTTGCCGAATGCGCCGAAGTATGTGGCGGTGTGAAACAAGCCAGTCATCTCCATGAAACAATTAGCTATCTCCAGAATCAAGTGAGATAAATACTCAGCCAACTATTATTCTCTTTTGGACAGTTGTGATGTAACCTCGTTGATTAGCTGCACGATGAAACTCTACACTTTTAATGGTTAGATTTATTAGAATAGGATATCTAGTTTATGAGCAGATACGCGGCTCTGACAGCAGTATTACTGGCACGGAAAGAGGCGAAAGTTATTTTAACTTTCGATGAGCTTGACGCAATTGTTGGTATCCTTCCAAACTCAGCAAAAACATACGGGGCGTGGTGGGCAAACAAACGTTCTAGCCAGCCTCATGCTAAATTTTGGTTGGACGCACATCGTAAAGCAGCACCAGACTTTCGCACCAAACTTACAATATTTACATTAGATGTATCCGAAAATAATCAGCTTTCAGAAATTAAGCCGCCCCTACCAATTACCACGCCATTTAAAGGAAATAATATCGTGTCAAAAAAGTTAATTATCCCAGCATCACGAGTGCGTCAAGGTGCTCTTACTCTTTATACAACGTCCATTAGAGTAAGGGATTTAGTGTTAGATGGTTTTTATAATGTCGAAACGCTTGACCCCGAAGATACCAATGATAAAGGTTATCAACGCCTTCTTAATAAAGCTCGGGCAAAAAAGTTAGCTGACTATATTTTGGGAGGCCAAGATAGCCATGATGCCTTTCTACCAACATCTGTTTTTTTAGCTACGGATAAATCCATTGGATTCAACGATACAAATAATACAATTGAAATTGATATTTCTTTAGTCGGGCCGTTTAGTGTTGTCGATGGGCAACATAGACTGGAAGGCTTAAAGATGGCAGCAGAAAAAGATGAGCGTGTTTTAGATTTTGAAGTACCTGTTAATATCGCCATTAATCTTCCAAAAATCGCACAAATGTGCCACTTTCTGATTGTAAATACCACGCAAAAAAGTGTTGATAAATCCGTTGAGCAGCGGATTATAGCTCGTTTAAGCGATGCTCTTGGCGTAGAGGATTTGCCAACTCTTCCAAAGTGGATATTGAATACAGTAGAAAAAGGTGAAGTAGAAAAGGCAATAAAATATACGGATTACCTAAACGAAATGGAAGACTCGCCGTGGTTTGGTAAAATACAAATGGCGAATGCTGATACAGATGAAGCAACGATAAATCAACGCTCTTTCGTGAAATCAATTGTTAAATACGTGCTTACAGCAAATAACCCTTTAGCGATTGTCAAAGACTTTGAAAAAGAAAAAAAGATATTTTTAAACTACTGGAAAGCAATCAAGCTGGTGCTTGATGATGGTAATTCGACTGTATTGTATAAGTACAATGGAGTTGAGTTATTTTGTAAGTTCTCTATCCCATTTTTTATGAAGCTTCAAGACCGTGGTAGTTTTACCGTTGCAACAATGGAGAGCTTACTAAGATCATGTTTTGATAATGTAGAAGGTGATTACGCTGGAGTAGGCCATTCTGATTGGTGGTCGAAAGGTGGGAAAGCTAGCTTTCTCAATTTAGGTGCTATCAATGTCGTCTCGCAGGAAATGTCTAAGGCTCTTCACAAAGCATCAATGAACGCAGGTATTGAGGTATGATTATAAAGGAGTTAACTCCTAATCCTGTTCTTAGTGAGCCTTTCAGGCGAAATCGTGAGCGTTTTATACCTGAAGCGTCAGGGTGCTATGTTCTGACAACTTTTGAAAAGGTAGTCTTGTACATTGGCCTTACAAATAATCTTCGACGTAGGCTAAATGAGCATCTTGATAGCCCAGAGAAAACGGCTTTAACAGTAAAAGGTAGGGCAGTGTTGTTTTTTTGGATTGAAGGCAATGAAATAAACAAAATTGAGCGAACATGGCTAAACACTCATATTCAACACGAAGGATGTCTTCCTGTGCTAAACAAAGTGTATTCGCCAACACAGACTTGATTTTTCTTTTAAACCTCGCAGGGTGCGTCATTCGCATCCCACCAACCCACTACCCCAAAAACACCGACGCTGGCACATCAAACCGTACCGACAACGCCTTAATATGCTTAGTGGTTAACGCTCTCTTGCCACTTAACACCTCAGAAACAACACCTTGCGTCCCCACTTCGGGAAGCTCCGCCTGTTTAATGTCATGTTGATCCATTAAAAAAGCTAACATCGCACGACCAGTCACCACAGGTTTTGGATAATACCTTGTTTCATAATCAGCAATAAAATCCCCCAACATCGCCACTAACACCGCTAAGGGATGATGCTCTTCTGCCCCACCTGCATCTAATAACTCATTTAACGCATTGATAGCTTCGTCATACTCTTGCTCATTTTCTA
>DDBM01000159.1:2711-2877 GCA_002333125.1 Moraxellaceae bacterium UBA2032
GCCAAACTCCCGACTTTCGATTATCTGTCGCCATGCTTGCAGAGCAATATCGGCTTGCGGATGAATGGCTGAAAACTCTTTTAAGGTCTTATTACTAATCACACGCACGGTTGCTTCCTACATTCCTTTCATCATAAAATATCTCAAAATGAGATTATTGACAACC
>DDBM01000038.1 GCA_002333125.1 Moraxellaceae bacterium UBA2032
ACCATGGTATGCAATTCATCAATAAACAAAATGACATTACCTTCTTGTTTGGACAAATCGCTTAATACTGCTTTTAGGCGTTCTTCAAACTCACCTCTAAATTTTGCGCCCGCAATTAAAGACCCCATATCTAAAGATAAAACACGTTTGTTTTTTAAGCCTTCGGGTACTTCACCATTGATAATCCGTTGTGCTAAACCCTCAACAATGGCAGTTTTACCCACACCAGGTTCGCCAATTAACACGGGATTATTTTTGGTACGCCGCGCCAATACTTGAATAGTGCGACGAATTTCATCATCACGGCCAATGACAGGGTCAAGTTTGCCCTTAATGGCCATTTCGGTTAAATCAATGGTGTATTTGCTTAACGCTTGGCGATTTTCTTCGGCATTACTATCGGTCACGGGTTCATCTCCACGCAATTGTTGAATAGCCTGAGCCAGCGTTTGTTTATTAGCCCCCGATTGTTGCAAGGCTTTGGCAACATCATCGCCTGCCTCCAACATCGCTAATAGCACTAATTCACTGGCAATAAATTGGTCTTGACGCTGCTGTGCTAACTTATCGGTTAAGTTAAGCACACGCTGTAAGGCTTGGCCAATTTGTACTTCGCCTGTAGGNNCTACCTTGCTGTTGTAATAAAGCCAATAATAAATGCACAGGTTCAATAGTCGTGTGGTCTTTACCCACGGCTAACGATTGAGCATCACTCACAGCTTGTTGGAGTTTGGCTGTAAAACGGTCGAATCTCATTATAAATCCTCTTTTATAAAAACCTACGCCTTGCTCTTTTTGTTGGTTTGGAGCGATGCGTTACGTTTAATACCAATATAAATTTTATGGATATTATAGTAATGAGGTATAGACAATAGATTTCAAGATGCAATTTTTTCTTTTTGTATCGAGGATTTTAAAACTTGAAAATGGGCAAAGACTGCCCATTTAGGAGAAAATTATCGGCAAAAAAAAACTAGCCCGCAAGCGGGCTAGTTTAGATGAGGCAAGACGTTTATTTGTCTTCGTAACGTTGATGCTTAAAGAACACCCCTTCGTCACCAAAGGCCGACACAATCATTGGAGAAGTTAACTCTAATGTGCCAATTTTCTTGGCGTTGCTACGACGCTCTGCAGCATATTTCGCACTTATTGATGAGATAATTGATGTTTTAATTTCCATCGATGTGGCGTAAATATCATAAACAGGTGAGCCTGCACCCAATGTCACTAAGTCATAACGGAAGTCATGCGCTGCCGTTTTAAACTTCGTTTTTACTTCTGCGCGTGGCACAAAGTAAATTTGTGTGGGTGATTTAGGTGAGCTTACTCTTACTCCTGCTTGTGTCACTTCTGCTATGTCATTCATCATTAACATCGTAGGCTTAGCAGTCACTAAAGAAAACAAAATCGTGCTAGCCGCGCTGTTAATGTCTGTTGACACATAGCTTGATAATTCGTTAGCAAAGAAGTTGTGGTTAGCTCCTTGACCTGCAAGTGTGTATAACGCAGACACGTTTTCGGATGGTTTACCATCAACCAAAGCTTTCCATGCTAAACCCGGCTGAAAAGCACCCTCAGCAGGATTTTCGGTTACTGACAAACGTAACAAGCCAGAATCTGAACCTTGGAACAAACCTGTGTAACCGTTATTAGCAACAGGCACAAATTTTACTTTTGCCATCGCACCATAAGGATGGATTGGTTTAGTGTAACCTGCTGGAGCAACGTCAGTACGATCTTGCACTTTTTTCCACAAAATCGAACTAATTAAGCCGCCTGTATCCACTTTTTTGAGGTTTGGCATGGTTGTTTTGTACTGAGTACGCAATGCACCGTTAACCCATAAATGGTCGGCTTTAGTTGCACCAGACCAGCTTTCGTATTCGGCAGGCATATTTAAACCCCAAGGTTTAAACGCATTGTCCATACCCGTTAGGCTTAATGCTAAGGTTGGGTTGTGACGTTTAATCACATCAACCATCGTAGTGTTTTCAACCCAAGCGTAACCTTCTGGCGTATAAACAGCAGGGGTGTAATCTTTGGTAAAGAAGCGGTCGGTCATCAAACGACGTGACGCATTCAAAATAAAGATTTGGAATGCAGTTTCACCAAAAGCAAAACCATCAGGGCGAGTACTTTCTGCCATCATACCAACTAAGGTGTCAATTTTTTCGATGTCGTTACTATAGATACGTTTTAGGTTAGCTAAAGTTTTTGGATCGCTGGTCAAATCTTCAAACTTAGTAATTGGATTTAAGCGGATTTGACGACGGAATTCGTTGTAACGCGGTACACCACGTTCACGGTCACGCAAAATATCAATGGTGGCTACGTCAACATTACCAACCAATGGTATCGACAAATTACGCAAAAAGTTAGGAAAGTTATTAAGCGTCAATGAACCTGGGTTAGTAATACCAAAGGAATACCATAAACGCTCAGGTGTTTCACTTTTGAGCATGCTTTCGGCATCACGGTCACGGGTGTTTGCTAATGGCACTGTTTTGCTAATCACATTAGAGCCAACATCATAAACCTGAACATTGTCACGCATTAAAGGATGCATACGGTAAACCGAAACAAATTCTTCGGTAAGTGTATAAGGTACGCCATAATTATTGGCATTAGCCGAACCCACCAAACCNNATACCATTGGCGTGTTTCTGCTTGATACTTATCACGGCCTTCGGCATTACCAATCAAGCCCCACCAGTTAGCATACATAGCCCGTTCGGTAACAGGGTTAGCAATAACAGCAGGTGTCCACTCTACAGTGTGAATTTTGGCCATCAATGCTGCGTTAACCAAACGGGCTTTGTCGTATAGCCATTGGTCACTGGCGGTAGGATATTGTTGCTTAAGTTTTGCTGCAATCGCATTATGTTCTTTGGTAAACAGTTGGTGCAGCATGCTTAGGCCGACCCACCAGTTTTCATTAAACCCTGTCACAGATTTACCATTCAACAATTCAGTAGGCAATGTACCGTCAGCATTAATTTTTAACTTACCATCAACAAAGGAACGAATTTTATCGTTTTGAGCCTTGCTGCTACCATATAACTGCGAACCATCCCACCAATGGGTATTATGGTTACGATAGGTGTTAATTTTGCCTGCATCTGCTGCTGTACGGCTTGGGTCGGCTTGAGTACGGCGTACATTTAAAGTACCAGAACCCAAAGTATCACCCGCAGGTAATGGCACTTTAATAGGGTTAGTTGACTGATTTTCACCGTGATCGACCCAGTCATGCACCATAAACTGAATCCATGATGCAGCAATAAAGTTAAGGCTTGGCGCAGGCTTAAACTCGCCACGAGCTAATAAAGTATTACTAACTTCACGCGGATTAGGGCTTAATAAGGTGTTGGCTTCGGTTTCGCCAGCTGCTTTTGAGGGATTGACATTACGGCCAAAGCGCGTATATACCGACCCTTCGGCAGGATTATTCAACGTATTACAAGTACCATCTTCGGTACGTGCTGTTTTGCTGCGTTCATCGCATACAATATTGCCATTCAGCTTAGCGTAGTCTTCGAGGTCGAACATATTATTTTTTAATAAATCACTACGCTCCCCTGCTAATGTTAACAAGCCTGCTGCAATACCCAATGTGCCAAACTTTGTCCAAGCTGGCCATGTTACCCAAATTGCCATGATGTATCCTCTTTGTTGTTTTAAACAAGTTGCAAGTTATTTTTATAAGTCGAACTTGTGCGAGTGGCGTGAAGCTTAACAACTAAAACGCTAAGGCAAACTACTCTTTGGGAGGGTATTTAGGAGGGGGTATGCAATTTTTTAAAGCCGAAAAACAGGCAAAATTTTAGGGAATTTAGTCACCATTCATTACATTTACCCCTCTAAAGTAGGGGCAAAAAAAACAGATAATACATTATACTGATTTGCATACAACAACAATAAATCCAACGCTAAGTAACTGCACAATGCAGTACTAAATATGATGCGCCCTATCTTATTTTTTATATAAATCAGATGCTGCATCTACTACACATATTTAGTTTTAAGCTTGGCACACATATGGTTCAACCCCATGAATTTATTAAAAATAACAAACGCAAACAACCGTTTGCAACGCAGTGATTTATTACATTTACTAGACCATAGTCAGGCGTTTGCGCTTACACTCATTTTAGCACCTGCTGGCTCAGGAAAATCCACACTACTACAGCAATGGCAACTACAAAACTCATCATCGGCCATCGCCTATGTGGGGCTTAGTCGCCGCGACAAAGACCCTATTGTTTTTTTACGACATCTGCATCAATCGCTACAACAACACGTTAATATTTTACCCGTACTGTCGCTTAATGCCCTTGATGCCACACCAGAACAAGCAGAAATTTTGGCTCAGTCATTATTAGATGCCTTTGAGACTCTCGACAACGATTTATTTTTAATTTTAGATGACTTTCACTACAGTAACTCGGCTGTTATTCAGCCCTTATTTTCTCATTTATTAATGCACTTACCTGCGCATGTGCATCTTATTATTGCGAGTCGAAGCCACCCTAATTTTTCTTTGAGCCGACTAAAACTAGATGACCAATTACTACTCATTGACAGCCACGACTTACGTTTGCCTGCGGAGCAACTCAACGAGCTGTGCCAAGTCTTACAACAGCCACAATTAAGCCAAAACGAAACTGACGAATTACTACGCTTAACCGAAGGCTGGATGGCAGGTATCAAACTAGCCCTACTCGCGCGCGCACGAACTGGCGAGCTATTACCCAAACATTTTCAGGGTACACAACCCGAAATTGTGGATTATTTTATTGATGTGGTATTAACCGAATTGGCGTTACCTTTACGCGAGTTTTTATTAGCCAGTTCAATACTAGAGCACTTTGATGCTAAAGTGATGCAGCACTTATTACCTCATTTAGATAGCCAACAACTGATTCAACATTTAATTCAAAAAGGCTTATTTATTTCTGTACTTGATGAGCAAGCACAGAGCTATCGTTATCACCCTTTATTTAAACAATGTTTATGTGTACGTTTACAGCAAGAACCCGCCAACTACATACAACATTTACATCACTGTGCGGCAGATTATTTTTTAGCTATTAATGATGCCGAATCTGCATTATCTCACGCACAGTTACTTAGCCAAACACCGCATTTTTATTATATTTTGACGCAATGTTGTACCCAATGGCTCAAAGAAGGCAAGTTAGACTTAATACTGTCGTGGCTTAATACCTTAGAAGCTGCCACACGTTTGGCCGCTCCCGAACTGGCCTTATTACATCTTAGTGCGTTGATTTTTTCACGCCACTTTACCGATGCACATTATCAACTTCAATCCTTAAAAACTCACTATAAAGCACACACACAAGAGTCAATCATTAGCACCCTAAGCGTTTTAGAAAATGTATTTAATTTATTTCATCAAGACACTTATGAGCCAGAACCCGCTATTTTTCAGGCCGAAAACAACCTGCATTACGATGATATTCGTGATGCAGCACTGACTTTTTTAGCACGCCACTTTATGTTACAGGGACAATGTGAAGCAGCGATTCGTTATGCTATGCGAGGAAAAACATTACTAAGCAAGTTAAATCATGGTTATTTGAGTAGTTTTAGCGATGTAATATTAATTTTGTCTGAACGCGAATTGGGGCATATTTTAATTTCTCGACAAATGACTAAAGAGTTTTTTGAGCGTTATGCACTACAGCCTCAAACCCCCTGCTGGGTGAATGCCTCGACTTGTATGGCTGTTAGTCTTTATGAACAAAATCGTAGTCAAGAAGCCAAAGCATTGTGTGAGCAACTGATGATGGCCATGGATTCTGCTTGTGTTACAGAGTTAGTATTTCATGTTTATGTGATATTGGCACGACTACAGCCCAACACTAGCCTGCATCGGGCAACGCAGTTATTTATGCAGTTACGGCGCATTTTACGGCAGGGACAATACCATCGCCTGCTAAATCAGCTATTAGCCGAAGAGTTAAGCTATGCTCTGTACCATCAACAAAAAGATGCCATTAAAAGTATTGTGCAAGATTATGGGCTAGTCGAAAAAATTCAGCGTGGCACATGGCACCAAGCACCGAGCCACTATCAAGAAGCATGGGTTTATGGTGGCATTGCTGCTGCATTATATTTACGCTCACGCAAACAATACGACAAAGCCTTAGCCATTTTATCAATAGTGGCCGACAATTTAGCCAGTAGTCAAATGCGTACCCGTTTAGTGGTGGTACGTGCCAATCAAATTGTGATTCTTAACCTCCAAGAGCAATATCAACAAGCACAGCAACTATTGATAGAGGTCTTCTCTCAAGTCGGTTTGCAATGCTGTCTTCGTACTGTTTTTGACGAAGCACCCGATTTTGCACGTATTATCCGTGAGGCACATGAACAAGGTGTTATTAAACTTCCCAACACCTATCTAGAAACCTATAAAGAGATATTATATCCCCCCATCACCACCAGACAATCGCATAAAACCCACACTGGTGCACTAACACATAAAGAGCAAGAGGTACTTGTATTTGTACAAAAAGGACTTAGTAACAAAGAGATTTGCCAACAACTTTCTATTTCATTATCAACGGTTAAGTGGCATATCAAAAACATTTTTGAAAAATTACAAATTAGTAATCGCGCTGCGGCTATCTCTTATTACCATATGAAAGGCAACCTTAAACTACAATAAACGCAAAGTGGTTTTAGCGACATATTAGAGTAAAATCTGTTGTATCTTTTGATGATGTTCAAGTTTAAACATCGGCAGCTAACCATGAGTTTTTATAAAAAAGCCAAGAGACTACTGTTCGCCCTCAATCACCATCCCTGCTGCTTTAGCCGCCCGTGTACCACCTTTTAAAATAATCACTTCACGTTGGCTATCAAGACTCTCAATAAGAGCCGCTGCCCGACCTGCTTTTGTACCGCCACCACACAATACATAAATAGGTTTTGCGACAGNNGGGCTAAAGGCAGTTACAGCAAGCTCTTTGATCATCTTTACAACCACCGTAAAATTGTTTTTGCTATATATTCGCCAAACCACTCGGCGGTTTTTAAATCCCCTACAGGCGGCGTGTGTTCTACAGGTGCGCTATCGGATTGAGCCATTAGCCCCATATAACTCCCCATACGGTTTAAATCATCGGGATTTGTGCCTGTAGGCTGGAGCGGCATGCCAACCCATAACATGCCATGCTGCATAGCAAACAATTGTATTTGCTGCAAAACGGCCAATTTGTCGCCACTTAATCCACCCGAATTGGTAAAGCCTGCGGCTAATTTACCTTGCCATGCTTGCTCAGACCACACTTTAGAGCTGGCATCCATAAAAGCTTTAAACGGCGCAGAAGCACTACCCATATACGTTGGGCAGCCCATAATAATGGCATCGGCATCGGCCAAAATTTGCCAATCTATTTGTTCTACCGACATCAAACAACAGTCAACGTCTGCAATTTGACTCACACCCAAGGCAATATATTGCGCCAATTTTTGAGTATGTCCAAAACCACTGTGATACACGATGGCGATATTTTTTGCCATAAGTTAAGCCAACCAAATAATTGAGGCCATGCGGCCTGTGGTTTGTTCACGCCGATAAGAAAAAAACCGCTCCTCATCGCTTACGGTGCATAAATCACCACCGTTAATCATGCCTATACCTGCTTTCATTAAACGCTGACGCGCCAAATCATAAATATCGGCCATATATTTGCCATTTGCTTTGGCAACAAAGGCTTTTTTGGCGGCAGGGTCAACCTTAATAAAGGCATCGCGGACTTCTGCACCCACCTCAAAAGCTTTTGCACCAATGGCAGGCCCTAGCCAACACATGACTTCGGCAGGATTATCAAATTTTGCCAGTGTATTTTCTAAAATACCATTACACAAACCACGCCACCCTGCATGAGCCACAGCAACACGATTACCATAACGGTCACAAAAAAAGACTGGCAAACAATCGGCGGTCATGACTACACAAGGCAAGCCACGATGCGTGGTAGTCACGGCATCGGCTTCGGGGACTGTTTGAGCGCGACGTTTAGGCTCACTAAAAGCATCGACGACTTCTATGCCATGTACTTGTTGCAACCACTGCGGTGGCCCACAAGGTGCAATTTCATTTAATGCGGTTAATAGTTTGCGGCGGTTTTCGACCACTTTGGTGGGTTCGTCGCCCACATGATACGCAAGGTTTAAGCCGTCATAAGGCGCAACACTACTGCCCCCATGACGGGTAGTCACTACCGCACGCACATTATTAGGCGCAGGCCATTCGGGGATGAGGAAAGAGTCTTTTAAACCCATGAGAACATTCCTTAAAGGCGAAAGAAGAAAACTCAGAACACAAAGACTGAACTTAGGACATTGATACAATGCCTAAGCGTCATACTAACGAATAGACTTTAACTTACCACGAACCTCAAAACGAACCTCGGCTCGTGTCTGACCAGATGTAGTTTTTAGACGTAAATGATAACGTCCGCGACGGGGTTGCCAAGCATAATCGCTTTTAGCAGAGGCAAGATAGTGGTCATTTAACCAAAAGTGCAATAATTCGCCGCCTGTATGCGCCCTAAAAAACACTTTTTGCACCGCAACGGGCATATCAGGATCTAAGGCAATACGTGTTCCTTCTACAGGATAGAGGATAGTTGCCACCGTGTCAGCTAAATAGCTCACCTTGCTTTGCTCTGTGCCTTCAATAAACCACTCGTTATAGCTAGGTTGAGCAAAACCTTCAAAGCTCACCTCTTGTTGCACAACACCTTTGGGTGGTGTTATGGCTATTTGTTGTTCGCGCCCTGCTTCCAAATAACTCATTACGCTATGCCAAATCGGTGCTGCACCCGTAATACCCGATACATCACGCATCGGTAAGCCTTGCATATTACCAATCCAAACAGCTACGGTAAAATGCTGTGAAAACCCGACACACCAATTATCGCGCATATCTTTGCTAGTGCCTGTTTTAACGGCTGTCCAAAACGAGGTTGCTAAAGGGTTTTCGTAACCAAAAGTTAAACTCCGTGCATTACGGTCACTTAAAATATCCGCCACAATAAAGCTGGCTTGAGGTGAAAATACAGTTTTGGCTTCGGTACTTTGTGTATTTAGCTCTAATGTAAGCTCAGTTTTTTGCCCACCATTGGCCAAAGCACGATACGCATTAGCTAATTGCCATAAACTAATATCTGCGCCACCCAACGCCAAAGAATTGCCATAATAATCAGATTGTTGCTCTAGCTTAAAACCTAAATCATTAAGCTTGCGCCAAAAGTTTTCTACGCCCACTTTGCTTAAAGTTAATACCGCAGGAATATTTAAAGAACTGGCTAAGGCTTTACGTACCGTAACCGCGCCTTTAAAATCTTTTTCGTAGTTTTGTGGCACATATAAGCCTAAATCGGTACTAATATTAATCGCTTGGTCGTCTATAACCGAGGCGGCAGTTAATAAGTTTTTATCAAACGCCAAACCATATAAAAAAGGTTTTAAGGTGGAGCCTGCCTGACGCGCGGCTTGCACACCATCAACCCAAACACTGTCTTCGACTAAACCGCTATTAGCCACATACGCCAACACTTCGCCCGTTTGATTATTAAGCACTAATACCGCGCCTGCATTCGCCTGTTGTTGCACCAAGCTCGCCAATTGAGTGCGTAGGCTTTGATACACATAGTCTTGTAGCGGTTTNNGCATTGGGCGCGTTTAACAAACTGACTAATAAAATACTTTCGTTGCGATTGAGTCCACGCGGCCATTTGCCAAACAAAGCCAAACTGGCGGTGCTAATGCCTTGTAGGTCGCCACGCCACATGGTGAGGTTAAGATAGGCTTCTAAAATCTGATTTTTTGTCCAAGTTTTTTCGAGTTGTTTGGCAGCTTGCAGTTGTTGCCATTTGCGCGATAAAGTTCGGCCACCACGTTGCCAACTTAAATTACTGTCAAGTAAGGCGGTTAATTGCATGGTGAGTGTGCTTGCGCCACGTGCTTTTTGGCCTGTAACGTAATTAACCGCCGAACGACTAACCGCCCCCCAATCTACGCCATGATGCCTATAAAAATCTTTATCTTCTACAAATAACAAGGCATCGAGTAATGCAGGAGAGACTTCGTTTAAAGGAGTCCAATCAAAGCGATGTTGTTGTTTGTTAATACGTTGCTGTATTAAGACTTGACCGTTTCGGTCTAGTAAAGTGGCGTAAGAAGACTGCCAGTTTTGTTGAACTTGGGAAAATGTGGGAAGGGATGAGGCGCGAGCAACTGCCACTGTAAGTAAAATCCATCCTACTAATATATATCTTAAAAACCACGTCAAAATATTTTGTTCCACAAATTAAAAGAGGCAAACCATTACTGATTCGCCTCCGAGTGTAACCGCTTAAACATCGCCAATAAAGGCGCGTTTAATTACTCCCAAATAACTTTTTGCTTTTGGGCAACCCATTGCTCACCATTTTTAAGGTAACGGTCTTCAATAATGTTACGCTTAATTTTCATGGTTGGTGTCAAAAAGCCATTTTCCATTGTCCACTGGTCTTTAACCATCACCACATAATCAAGGCGTTCGTGGTCTTCGAGGGTGGTATTAACCTCTTTAAGCAAGCCTTTAATCTCAGCAGTTAAGGTTTCTTTGTCTAACTCACCGCTGGCCAACTCTTTAACCGCATCTAAAGACAACATAAACAAGGCAAAAGGTTGTGGCTCGCCCGACCCTGTCACACACACCACTTCCACTTTAGGATGGTTATTGAGTTTGTTTTCGATAGGTGCAGGCGCAACATATTTGCCTTTACTGGTTTTAAACAACTCTTTAACACGGCCTGTAATACGCAAGCGGCCTTGTGCGTCAATTTCGCCACGGTCACCTGTTTTAAAATAACCATCATCAGTCATTTCTTCGGCCATTTTGTCGGCCATTTTGTAATAGCCTAACATTTGCGCAGGGCTTTTAACTTCGATTTCGCCATTGTCGGCAATACGATGCTCTACGCCCGGATTAACCGAGCCTACATAACCTACACGTACTTCGTTAGGCTTACAGGCATGAGAATAGGCAAAGTTTTCGGACATACCATATACGTCTAATAGCTCTAAACCTAAACCACGATACCATTCAATAATTTGCGGCGGTAAAGGTGCAGAACCTGTTAACGCAACGCGCACGTTGTGTAACCCTAATTGGGTTAGGATTTTCTTTTTAACATAACTATTAAAAATAGGAATGCTAAAGAAAAGCTTTTGCTTTTTAAGCGGTAGCTTTTCGGTTACCCCTAAATAAAACTTAGTCCATAAACGCGGCACAGAGAAGAAAATAGTTGGTTGGGCGCGTTGTAAATCTTTTTGGAAGGTATCTAAACCTTCAGAGAAGAAAATATGAAAACCAAAGAATAAAGACATCGTTTCGACGGCGGCACGTTCGGCCACGTGAGCTAAAGGCAAGTACGACAACATACGCTCGTTGCTGGTAAAGCCCCAAATTTCTTCCATACCACTGGTAATAACAATCATGGTACGAAAGCTATGTAACACACCTTTAGGTTTGCCTGTGCTGCCAGAGGTATACACAATGGTAGCAACATCATCTAATTGCGGCAAAGCTGGATTTTTGAGTGGCTCTGTTTTAGCCACAAGATCATCCCACTGGGGCTGATTTTTGATTTCGGGTGGTGATAAAGGCGCAGCAATAATCGGCATTTCTTTAGGAATTACGCCTTTGATTTCTTTCCAACCATCAGCTTTACCATCCATTTTGCCTACAATGAGCAATTTAGCGTCACTGTGTTCAAAAATGTATTCGGCTGTTTCGCCATTTAAAGTTGGGTACAAAGGTACAGTCACATGACCTGCCATCCAAATGGCCAAATCAGCCATAATCCAATGGGCTGAGTTACGTCCTAACAAGGCAATATTACTTTTTGGGGCTAAATTAAGCGACTGAATATAGGCGGCAATACGTCTAACTTCGTTACCCACTTGCTGCCATGTGTATTCTTTAACAACACCATCGCCAAAAGGTTGCGTTAGGTAAATGCCGCTAGGGGTATTTTTTTCCCAATATAAAAGGCAATGAAGTAAAGTTTGCTTTTCTGCGCTATTAGACATGTTGTTATATCCTCTGTTTTTAAAATCTGCTGTCTAATATGACAGCCTTTTACAATATTTTTTGACAATGTGACGAAGACTAACATTGCCTGTGCTTGGTGAAAAGAGAAAAACGTTATCGGAGTGTATTTGTCTATGACCTTTAAAGCTAATTTTGAACAAAAAAAGTAAAAGTCATGGGGAATTTTGAGCTAAAAGGATTTTTTGTGTTTACATGCCTTGTTTGTGGCTTGGGGTAAATTGTGTTGGCTTGGCTAGAAAAGAAAGCGGCTGAAGCAAACTAAATATCACACAACAAAAAATCACCGTATTGACNNGCTTGATTTAAACGTACCGTGTAAGCACTTTGCCATTTAGCTTCATAGGGCAAATATTCATAATATGCTCTATAAGCATCGGCGGCATACTCAACATACACAGGCCACCAATCGTTAGTACCTGAGTCTAATAATTGGCTATCGCGTTTTAGGCCACGTCCTAATAAGGTTGCCCCTGCGGGAATCGGGTCATTTACCACTACCCAGCCCATTTCTTGATTCGATTGAAACGATAGCTCAACACGCATTACATCACCAA
>DDBM01000175.1 GCA_002333125.1 Moraxellaceae bacterium UBA2032
TGTTGGCGTTGTTGATGGCGACACTGCCCGCTTGGACATCTAATTCACCCACAAAGCTGTTGACGCCGTTCAGCGCTAGGCTGCCACTGCCCACTTTGTCGAGATTCGCTGACCCACTGACCACGCCAGTTAATGCGCTGTTGTTGGCCATGGTGTCTAAGGTGACGTCGCCACTGGCGATTATTTGATTAGCTAGAATTATATCTGCGGCCGTTTGAATGGCTGTGTTATCGTCTAATAGAACGGAACCAGTACCTAATGCTTGGTTGTCACTAACAATCACTTGGCCTTGTTCTATATCGGTATTACCCGAATAATTTTGGCTATTTTGCTTAAGTACTAAATCACCTGTACCCGTTTTAGCTAAATCACCTGTACCAGATAGTACACCTAAAGTTGCCTGATATTGATTGACATCTAAGGTATTATTTATACCTGACAGATTTACATTACGTTCAGAGTCTAATTGACCCTGCAATTTTAGAGTTGAATCCCCCACAAATGACAAGTCGCCTGCCAACTGTCCCAAATCGGCATCTTTGCTAATAGTAACTATTGCACTCTGCAATTTAGTCCCTAGATGATCGTTACTATGCGTCGCATCACCACTTAAATTAAATGAATTGCCATTTAAAGTAATCTCGTGATTACCTTTTAAACGGTTTAAAGCCACTGTAGTTAATGCATCTATATTACTAATAGTACTATCTTGGTTAAGCTGTACATCACGTGATAAGGACGTTACACCATCTGTTTGTAGCGTACCGCCATTTAAAGTTAATGTTGTGTCTACTTCACCCAAGCTATTGTCTTTTGTAATGGCCAAAATACCATCATCAATAGAAACACCACCTTTGAAATTCGTATTATCACCCGATAGTGTAAGCTTGCCTTCACCCTCTTTAACAAATAAGCCTGTACCTTTAAATGCTATCGCCAAATTACTTTCTGTACCAATTAGCGTATCAATTGCTCCACGGGAGCCGGTAATACTAATAGCATCATCTTGACTAGCACCAATGGTGAGACTTTCAAGGA
This sequence comes from Moraxellaceae bacterium UBA2032, assembly GCA_002333125.1. Lineage (GTDB taxonomy): Bacteria > Pseudomonadota > Gammaproteobacteria > Pseudomonadales > Moraxellaceae > Agitococcus. The sequence goes on from DDBM01000175.1 coordinate 1,039, forward strand.
GTTTTAAACTACCGCCAGCCAACTCAACAGCAATTTTTCCACCTAAATTGTTAGCTTCATGAATAGCTAACGCACCTTCTTTAATGGTGGTTTTTCCTTCATAAGAACTATTATCACCTTGAAGCTCCAAGGTGCTTAATCCCTCTTTAATGAGGCCAACTTTAGCACCTGTATTATTTAGAGTGCCCGAGAGGGTCATATCACCATTTGCTGTTTTAATGGTTGCCTGCGTACCATCATCACCCTGAAGAGTTATCTTTTTATTTAAAACAAGTGCTTGCGTAGTTTCCAACGCTGTATTTGAATTCAAATATACATTTGCATTGTCACCCAACGATTGGGCATTATTAATGACAACACGCCCTTCCTCAACTAGAGTAATACCCCTATATGTATTTTCACCTGTTAACGAAAGTGTGCCTGCTCCGCGCTTAACAATAGCCGCATCACCATCAATGGTATTACTTAAAGTCAAAGAGGTCGTTTGCTGAATATCACTTGGGGTCTGTAAAAACACTATTCCTGAGTCCAAAGTGATTTTATTAGCCAAACTTATATCCGCAGCACTTTTTAACGTAGTTGAACCTTTAAGTACCACATCACCTGTACCAAAAGCCTCGTTATTTGCAACCGTAACAGTCCCTTGCTCTACCGTTGTACCACCTGTATAAGTGTTTTTTGTAGTTAGTACAATTTCGCCTTGACCTGTTTTTACAAGACTGCCTGTTCTAAATTTAGTCACATCATTATCGGCTAGATCTTTTTCGATATAATCAGCATCTTTAATAGCGGCATTAAATACAGACTTGGTATCTTTATCTGCATTAAGGCTAGTTTTACCATTAAGCTTTAACTGGTTATTAAAAGTCGCATTGCCTGCAATATGTAAACTTGAATCAGTCGCTATTGCTGTATCTTGTCCTTTATTAAACTCTAAAATGCCTGTACCCAAGTTTTGTTTAACGGCGATATTACCTGTAACCTGTAAATTACCTGCAAAATTACTATTATCACCATTAAGCGTTAGCGTTTTATTGCCTGTATTAACGATTAAATTGGCTTTATTTGTGCCAATTAATTGACGCTCAATATTAACATTTTCGTCTTGTTTTAGAGTGGCTGTACCATCGCCCAATGTAATACTACGATCCAAAATCAAATTAGTATTGGCTAAGGTTGTATCTAAAGTAGCCCCATCTTTAAGAGTTAATTGTGCTGCTAACGCCCCTAAATTAGTGTTATTTTCTATTTTTAAGGTGCCGCTTTCAACTGTAATACCGCCCTCTAAGGTAGTATTATTGGCAGTTAACGTTAATACGCTGTCTTTCCCTTTTTGCGTTAATACACCTTTGCCACTCAGACTCGTTTCAATCGCAACATCTAAAGCAGCAATATCTAAGACACCACCGCCTGTACCAACAACCAACTTTCGGGCATCTGCATCATCAGACACTTTAAAATCAATACTATCTGCAGCGGTAAGTTTTAGTGTGCCACTATCTAAAGAAATATTAGTAGATGCCAAACCTAAGTTTGTATCTTGATTAACAACTAAGGTGCCACCTTTAACTTGTGTGCCACCTGCGTATGCGTTGTCAGCCGATAAAGTTAATGTACCTTCACCCGACTTAACAAAACCACCATTTCCTTGTATTTTACCAGTCACCGTCACTTCGGTTTTATTACCTAAAGCATCTAGTGCGGTATCAACACCGCCCGTGCTATTGATAATAATTTCTTTATTAAAGTTTAAGCTTGCATTAGTACGTAAGTTACCACCATCTAAAAACAACTTGCCTTCTGCTAAGTTATTTTGACTGGTAATACCCAAAGTACCTTCTTTGATAATAGTATTGCCTTTAAAGTCGCCTTGTGTGTTGTCTCTGGTCAGATTTAATGTTCCAGCACCTGCTTTGGTTAAATCGGCAGACAAAACAGTTGCATCTAAAGCCAATTCACCACTTAAGGTAGCATTGCTTCCACCAGCAACAGAAACAGTACCGCCTTTTTCGGTTAATACAATTTGACGTTTTAAGTCGGCATCTTTGGTAATGGCAAGGGTTGCACCATCAATCAAGACTTGGGTATTTTCTTTACCCAAAGCTCCATCACTACCCACCTCCAAAGTACCCTCTTTGATACGTACGCCGCCCTCAAAGGTATTTTTGTCGTTAGCAAGCACAAACTTGCCTACACCCGATTTAACCAATTGGCCTGCACCACTCACTGTGCCTGACAAGCTAACATCATTAGCCACATTATCTATGGTGCCATTATTGCTGGTAATAATCGCTTCTTTGCCTAACTCAATTAACTTAAGCGTTCCATCAGACTCTCGCACTTCCAAAACTTGTAACGAACCGCCATCTAAAATCAAACTTCCTGTATTGGCATCACCCAACCCTTTTTGGGATTTAATTTGGACTTTTCCTTCACTAATGGTGGTATTGCCCGTGTAACTATTATCTTTTGTCAATACTAAGGTACCGCTACCTTTCTTTTGCAAACTGCCCGAGCCACTAATAATACCTGTGGTTATTGTTGCACCAGTAGTATCAATTGCGCCGCCTGTATTTTGTAAACTCACCGTACCCAATGTGGATTCCCTGTTAATGCGTATTTCACCACCTGCTAAAGTAACAGGAATTGCACCACCCAAATCTTTAGCAGCGTTACCAACTTCTAACACCCCCGCATTAACACTTACTTTACTAATGTTATTTTTTTCAAAGCCGCTCGCAATTTTATCAACATCATTTTGATAGTTTAGTGAGTTCAATACTACTTTTAATGTTCCTTCACCCTGCTTAACTAAACCTCCAGCACCAGCATCATTAATAAGCCCTGACAACATGGTTTCGTTTGACGCACCATTCACATCAATAGTCGCCCCTGCACTACCTATTTGTATATAACGGTCTGTTTCTACAGCAACTTGTGTTTTTAATGTACCACCATCTATTAACACATTACCTAACTTCCATTTATACTGCGCAGAGCTATCTGTTAAAACAACACCTAAGTCTTCTGCTTGTTTTCCTAACTGCGCATCATCACTAATGCTTAAAACGCCGCCATTAATAACAGTATTACCAACAGCAACTGTATTACCATCTGCATCTTTATCTATACCCGCATTAAAATTATTGCTTGTATTGGCAAGATTAAGCGTACCGCCACCTGTTTTAACCAAGCCTCCAGCACCTGTAATTTGACCAGTTAGTGTTACTTCATGACCAATGGTATTAATAGAGCCACCCGCCGACCCCGAAGTAATAATTTTATTACTCAAAGTCATGTCATTAGCGGTTTGTAATGTACCTTTTGTAATTTCTACATCACTGGCAACACCTAAATTAGCCTCTTCATTAACAATTAAAATACCGCCATTAATAATCGTTTTAGTTTGACTATTATTGGTGTTACTTAACGTTAATGAACCACTACCCGTTTTTTCTAAAATATCGCCTGTAATTTGGCCCTCTACCGTGCTATTTTTGCCACCTGTATCTATTTTACCTGTACCTGTAGTTTCAATATCTTTCTGAATAGTGACATCTTGATTGGTTTTTAAGACTGCACCATCTGCAATATTAACTTTCGAACCACTACCCAAACTACCCGCACGACTAATAGCCAATGTACCCTTTTCAATCGTCGTATCGCCCATATAGCCATTATCGGCGGTTAAAGACAGCGTGCCTGCGCCTTCTTTAGTTAAACTACCTGCACCATTTATACTGGAGGTAATTTGAGTAATATTTTCTAGTGCGTTTGTGCCACCTGTGCTGATGGTTGCATCACCCAACAAGTCAATATTTTGTGTGAGTGTTGTAGAAGATTGGGTTTCTAGGGTTGTATTTACTGCTAACTCAACATCTCCATTACCTAAGCTCGAAGCACGCTTAATCTTTAAAGTACCTGCTTGAACAACAGTTCCGCCTGTATAAGTATTATTATTGGTTAACACCAATGCATCTGTTGGTTGCGCTTGATTGACATTTAATGCGGACTGGCCACTAATAACGCCAGTCACCTCTGTTGCTACACTAATGGTATTATCTGCGCTGGTGATTACTACATTATTAACTTCTTGAGGGCTGGCAACTGCTGAAGCAGCCACATCAGCTGCAATAGCTGTTATCGGAGCTACAGTTAAGGCTACAGCCAACGCTAAAGGACGGGCAGTAAATGGGGGACGACGCATGTTAATCTCCTTGCTAACTTTTAGGCGGCTAGTTTTATTATGTCTTCTAGCAGTCAAAGCTTGTAATTGTAAAATTTAAGGCTTATGCAAATGGTGTATAAACCTTGATAAAAAGAGTTAAGGTCAAACAAAATTGGGTCGATAATAGCATATAATTTTGTAATAGCATTAGGTAATTTATTGTTTGCCAACTGTGAACTACTACCACAAAATTTACGTTAGTTTGTTGAAAAAAAAGCGTTTATTTTTATGCCTATTAGGACTTACGCGGTTATCGCTTATTTGCTCACACTTCAGGAATTTTTAATGCCTTTATGTTCACAAAACGCGCGTGTGCGGTGCAATGCGTAAGTCCTGATTACACGCTCACGCCAAAACCTCTGAGCAGCAATGCCGTTTCGGTAAGAGGCAAGCCAACCACATTACTATAACTACCTACAATTTTTTCTACAAACAACGTACCTTTGCCTTGGATGCCATAACCACCTGCTTTGTCTTGCGCTTCGCCTGTATGCCAATAATCGGTCATTTCTTGTTCGCTTAACTCTCTAAAGTACACATCTGTGCTGACCACTTGTGTGTGTTCCTTGTCATGACTCGCAATGGTAACACCTGTCAATACGGTGTGTTTTTTTCCACTTAAACTACGCCAAATAATTAAGGCTTGCTCTAGATTTTGAGGTTTGCCAATAATCTGCTCCTCTATCACCACCGTGGTATCTGCTGCTATGACAATTGCTTCGGGTAGATGATCACACAATTCTAATCCCGCATCGGCTTTTATTTTAGATAAACGCGCCACATAACGTTGTGGACTTTCTTGTTTTACAACGGACTCATCTACGTCTATCGCCAAACACTCAAACTCCAAACCAATTTGCTGCAATAATTCTTTGCGACGCGGTGACGTGGAAGCCAAATACAACATACTAAAACCTCTTAATTACTCTTGATGCTGACTTCGTGCCAAGGCATCTAACACCAATGGCCAAGCTAACAAAGTCACGAATACTACACTTAAATAATGTACGCTTTGACTCCAAGACACATAGTCAACCATTAACCATAAAGCCAAACGTACTGCGAGTGCCAAAACCACTAAAAAAATGACTAATACTGTTTTTTCGATTATATTAAACATGGCCACATTACGCCCTAAACGACGACTGGCATACACAACGATTGCGCTAGAAAGCGCATAACTGCCCAATAAACTGCCTGTTGTTAAATCCCATAACAAACCCACGAGACAGGCCAACCACACACCCAATTTTTGCGGATAATGTAATGCCCAAAAGACTAACCATAAGCTTAGCCAGTCAGGTCGATAATAACGCCAGTCGGCGGCAATAGGCCAAAAAGCCAAAATCAACATAATGCCTAAACTAATTGCCATGGCGCGATACACAGCAAAATGCTTGATAATCATTGCGGTAAGTCTTGATTAGGCAACACAGGAACAACTTGTACGTTTACAGGTAACGCAGCCTGTTTAAAAAGTACAATNNTGCTGACTACTGTCTAAATGCGCTAATGGCGTTGCGTAAATTTGAGCAAAGGCTTTGCCTGTTTGTTTGGTGACTTCGCTTACTTTGGCAACAGGATAGCCCGCAGGAAAATACAAACCCACACCCGAAGTTTCTAAAATATCCCCCTCTTTAACATCCATTGTTTCGGCGGCGTATTCTAGTTTTAGACGTTGTGTATCGCCTGTTCCCTTTAAAATCGCACCTTGTTGAGTACGCCTCACACGTACAGGCAAGGCATGGCGATTATCGGCAATAAGCATGACTTGTGATAAGCGATGGCTTGCTTCAATCACTTGCCCCATAACACCTGTTGCATCTAATACGGGATACCCCACTTTAATGCCTTCACGTAGTCCTTTATTAAGCAATACGACATGTTGTTGAGGTTGAGAACTGGCAGATAAAATTTGGGCATAAATAAAATTATCTTCTAAATTAACACCCGACTCTACTAAGGCAAGCAAACGCATATTTTCGGCTTTAAGCTCGCTGACTTGCTGCATTTGAACCGATTTTTGGAGTAACAAGCTTTTAAGGAGCTTATTTTCTTGTAATAACTGCTGATGCGACAATATGCTTTCATTGGCCACATCATAAATACGCTCAGGATAACTTAGCAGTCTTAAAACAGGCTCAAAAAGCTGTAACGCATAATGTCTTACTGGCTCAACCCATTGCGGGTAGCGCACATCCACAAACATCACCGCACCAACCACCAAAGCTACGCCTAATAAGCGATAACTTTGCATAGGAAAGCTATCAAATCGCCTTTTTTTGCGCTCAAAATGCTCCAAAGTGTGTTCCTTATTTGCTTAGTGCAAAAATAAACTATCGTAAGCAGCAATATCTAAAAAGGCTAAGGCTTTGCCCATCCCCCTAATCACACAGCTTTCGGCATCTTCGGCAATAATCATGGGCAAACCGACTTCTTTACTTAGCAGTTTGTCTAAGTGACGTAATTTAGCACCGCCACCTGTTAATACAATGCCACGCTCGGCAATATCACCCGATAATTCGGCAGGCATATCTTCAAGCGCGTCTTTAATGGCATTAATAATATTATTTANNTCTTGTTTAATATGTTCTGCGGTTGCTTCACCAATTAAGCAGCCATATTGACGACGAATATAAGTCACAATACGCTCATTTAAGGTGTCGCCTGCGGTGCGTAAGGAGTCAGAATAAACAGTGCCTAACAAAGAAATCACGCCAACTTCGGTAGTGCCTGCCCCAATATTAACCACCATTGAGCCACAGGCTTGGTCTATAGGTAAACCTGCGCCCATTGCCGCTGCCATCGCTTGTTGAATTAAACGTATTTCGTTTGCGCCTGCGCCATCAATGGCCTCTCGTACGGCACGATGCTCTAATAAAGTCGCTTTAGCAGGCACACTAACCAACACGCGCATATTGGTTTTAACTCGGGTTTTAATATTAGCTTGACGTAAAAAGTATTGTAATAATACTTCGGTCATTTCGAGGTCGGCAATCACGCCATCTTTTAAAGGACGAATTGCATTTAAGCCCACGGGGGTTCGGCCAAGCATATCTTTAGCATCGTGACCTACTGCCGCAATGCTACGCCCTCCTGTTTCGGTATTTTGCCTAATTGCAACGACGGTAGGCTGCTGTAACACAACGCCCCGTTTGGCCACATAAATAGCGGTATTGGCTGTACCTAAATCAATAGCCACATCGGACGAGAATAACTTCAACAAACGCTTTAACATAAAAAACCTAAAAGTTAGGAAGTTCCTTAAACAATAAGTAAATTACTATTGCGGCAGGCGGGTGACTTAAATTATAGAGTATGACTTTAACTAAATGCGCTATTTTCAACAAGCTGCGTGTTAAAATAAAAGCTTGTTTTGTATTTTAAGCGGCTGTGGTAATTTGCAAAGCTGTTTTTAACCACAAGACGGTTGCTATAACCGTTTTATATTCATTATTGTAGAGAGCATTATGGCACTCACCCTTGAAGATATTAATAAAATTGCTCATCTTGCCCGTTTAGGCCTATCAGATGATGAAAAAAACCGCTACACCGAGAGCTTAAATAATATTTTAGGCTTGATTGATGAATTACAAGCTGTCAATACCACAGGCATTGAGCCATTGGCTCACGCCTTAGAGGTAACTCAGCCTTTGCGTACTGACGTGGTGAGCGAACAAAATCAGCGTGAAGCTTATCAAAAAATTGCACCTGCTACCCAAGATGGCTTGTATTTAGTGCCTAAGGTGATTGAATAGTTTTGAATAAATAGCCTCTTTCTCTCGCTTTAGCAAAGTTCCCTCTCCTTGAAGAGAGAATTGGAGTGAGGGTCAACAGATCCATTTAAAACCAATGAACTGTAAAAATTAAGGTTAACCATGTTACATACTTATACTTTGGCCGCTCTGCGTGACGGTCTTGCGCGGGGTGATTTTTCGAGCCGCGAATTAACGCAACACTTTTTAAATCGTATTCATCAATATGATGCGCAATTAAATAGCTTTATTACCCTGTGTGAGCAACAAGCACTGCAACAAGCCGATGCCGCCGATGCTGCTCGCGCCAACGGTACAGCACACGCTTTAGCAGGTATTCCNNTCTAAAATGTTAGATAACTTTATTAGCCCTTACAATGCTACTGTTATTAGCAACAGCGAAGCGGCTGGCCTTGTGATGTTGGGTAAAACCAATATGGACGAATTTGCCATGGGTTCTTCTAACGAAACCAGTTTTTATGGTGGCGTTAAAAATCCGTGGGATTTAAGCAAAGTTCCCGGTGGCTCATCGGGTGGTTCAGCCGCCGCCGTTGCCGCACGTTTAGCTCCTGCGGCCACAGGTACAGATACAGGTGGCTCAATTCGCCAACCTGCGGCTTTGTGTAATTTAACAGGTTTAAAACCTACCTATGGCCGCGTGTCACGTTGGGGTATGATTGCCTTTGCCTCTAGCTTAGACCAAGCAGGGCCAATGACTCAAACGGCCGAAGATGCTGCGTTATTGTTAAATGTCATGGCAGGCCACGACACCAAAGACTCCACCAGTATTAACACTGAAGTACCAGACTACACCGCCAGCTTAAACAACAGTTTACAAGGTTTACGTATTGGCTTGCCTAAGCAATATTTTGGTGAAGGTTTAGATGCCAACGTAGAACAAGTGGTACGCGATGCCCTCAAAGAACTCGAAAAACAAGGTGCAATTTTAGTTGACATTGATTTACCTAATACGGGTTTATCGGTGCCAGCTTATTATGTGATTGCCCCTGCCGAAGCCTCAAGTAATTTGTCACGTTTTGATGGCGTGCGCTACGGCTATCGTTGCCAAGACCCTGTTGACTTAACTGACCTGTACAAACGCTCGCGCGGTGAAGGCTTTGGTAGCGAAGTTAAACGCCGTATTATGATTGGTACTTATGCCCTGTCCGCAGGTTATTACGATGCCTATTATTTACAAGCGCAAAAAATTCGCCGTTTAATACAGCAAGATTTTGCTAATGCCTTTGCCCAATGTGATGTGATTGCTGGCCCTACTTCGCCAACGGTTGCCTTTGGTTTTGGTGAAAAAAACGCCAACCCGATTGCCATGTATTTATCAGACATTTACACCATTGCCACCAACTTGGCAGGTTTGCCTGCCATGAGTATTCCCGCTGGTTTTAGCCAAAACTTGCCTGTAGGTTTGCAACTCATTGGTAATTATTGGCAAGAAGCACAATTATTAAATGTGGCGCATCGTTATCAGCAAGCCACCATTTGGCATCAACAACTGCCTGAATTATTTAAATAAAATCCCTCACCCCAACCCTCTCCCTAATGAGAGGGAGTAGTAGGTAGCCTGTATGTAGCGTCGCGAAATACAGGAAAATAACCACATTAACCCGTATGACATACGAGTTATGGTAAAAGCTTTTAAGAGGAACACCCTATGTCATGGGAAGTCGTTATTGGGTTAGAAATTCACACTCAACTCAGTACAAACAGTAAAATTTTTTCGGGAAGCGACACTACTTTTGGTGCACAGCCTAACACCCAAGCCAGCTTAATTGATTTAGCGATGCCTGGTGTATTGCCTGTGTTAAACAAAGAAGCCGTTAATATGGCGATTAGCTTTGGTTTAGGCGTTGATGCCGAGATTGGCCGTACCAGTATTTTTGCGCGCAAAAACTACTTTTATCCCGATTTACCCAAAGGCTATCAAATTTCGCAATTTGAACACCCTATTGTGGGCAAAGGCCATTTAGATATTGTATTAGAAGATGGCACAACCAAGCGTATAGGCATTACTCGCGCCCATTTAGAAGAAGACGCAGGCAAATCGTTACATGAAGATTTTGCAGGTATGTCGGGTATAGACTTAAATCGTGCAGGCACACCACTGCTCGAGATTGTCTCTGAGCCTGATATGCGCTGCGCCAAAGAAGCAGTAGCTTATGTTAAAGCCATTCATTCGATTATTCGCTATTTGGGTATTTCGGATGGCAACATGGCTGAAGGGTCAATGCGTTGTGACTGCAACGTGTCTTTACGCAAAAAAGGTGCAGAAAAATTTGGTACACGCCGCGAAATTAAAAACGTTAACTCGTTTAAATTTATCGAAAAAGCTATAAATGCCGAAATCGCATGGCAAATGGACGAATTAGAATCGGGTCGTGCCATTGTGCAATCCACCGTATTGTACGATGCCAACAAAAACGAAACTCGTGCTATGCGTAGCAAAGAAGAAGCTAACGATTATCGTTATTTTCCCGACCCCGATTTGTTACCCGTTGTAGTCACAGAGCAAATGATTGCTGACATTCGTGCTACCTTGCCCGAACTACCTGTGGCCAAAAAAGCCCGTTTTATTGCGGACTATGCGCTGACAGAATACGATGCAGGTGTTTTAGTGGCCGAGCGTGAATTAGCTGATTATTTTGAAGTTGTTGTTAAAGCAGCAAACAATCAAGCAAAACAAGCGGCTAACTGGGTCATGGGTGATTTATTAGGTGCGCTTAACAAAGCCGAAAAGGATATTAGCCAATCGCCTATTAGTGCCGAACAATTAGGTGGTTTGATTAATCGCATTAATGACAATACGATTTCGGGCAAAATTGCTAAACAAGTATTTGCTTTGATGTGGGACGCTGATGGAAAGTCTGCTGATGATATTATAAGCGAAAAAGGTTTAAAACAAGAAACCGATACAGGTGCAATCGAAGCCGTGATTAACGAAGTGATTGCCGCTAGTCCGCAACAATTAGCGGATTATCGTGGCGGTAAAGACAAGTTGTTTGGCTACTTTGTAGGTGAAGTCATGAAACGCTCCAAAGGCAAAGCTAACCCTGCACAAGTCAATGAGTTGTTAAAAAAGGCATTGGTGGGTTAGGGGCTGTTGGCGTTTGAGCTAACCGCCTATGTTCGACTAAATTTCGAGCATATTATGCTATTCTTCCCTCACTCTAGCTCTCTCCCACTTAGGAGAGAGAACTCCCTCTCCCNNGGGTTGGGGTGAGGGCTAGATAAAAACATCAACACACTCTCATAATCCAAACAATAAACAGTCTTTAATCAATGCTCACGGGTTTGTGTAAATTGAATATCAGGATAACGCTCTTGCATTAACTGCAAATTAACCCTCGATGGCGCAAGATAGGTTAAATAACCGCCACCATCAACCGATAATTGGTCGTGGGCTTTTTTCTTAAATTCGGCTAATTTTTTCTCATCGGCACAATCAATCCAACGCACGGTATTAATGCTTACAGGCTCATAAACACAATCGACTTTGTATTCCTCTTTTAACCTAAATGCCACCACATCAAACTGCAACACACCCACCGCACCTAAAATTAAATCGTTATTAATTAAAGGCATAAAGACCTGAGTTGCCCCTTCTTCAGATAACTCTTTTAAGCCTTTTTGTAATTGTTTGCTTTTGAGTGGATCTTTTAAACGCACCCGACGGAACATTTCTGGCGCAAAATGAGGAATACCTAAAAAGTGCAGATTCTCGCTTTCGGTAAAGGTATCGCCAATTTGAATCGTGCCATGATTATGCAAACCAATAATATCGCCTGCCCACGCCTCTTCTAAATGCTCACGCTCACCCGCCAAAAAGGTTAAGGCATCGGCAATCCGAATATCTTTACCCAAACGCACATGATTCATTTTTAAGCCTTTTTCGTATTTACCCGAACAAATACGCAAAAAAGCAATACGGTCACGATGTTTTGGATCCATATTAGCTTGAATTTTAAACACAAAACCCGAAAATGCCGTTTCGGTTGGCTCCACCATACGCTCTGCTGCTTTATGTACTTTAGGTTGTGGCGACCAATCAACAAAGCCATTTAAAATATGGTCTACACCAAAATTACCTAAGGCTGTACCAAAAAAGACAGGCGTTAATTTACCCGATAAAAATTCTTCTAAATCAAAGGAATGACTCGCGCCAGTAATTAACTCTAAAGACTCACGCAAAGCTAAAATTTGGTCACCCATTAACACATCAAGCTCAGGGTTATTTAAGCCTTGAATGGTTTTTTCTGCGGCAATGGTGCTGCCATGTCCTGCTTGATAAACGTAAATTTTATCTTCTAATAGGTTATAAACGCCTTTGAAGTCACGTCCCATACCAATTGGCCATGTAATGGGCGCACATTTGATTTTCAGGACACTTTCTACTTCATCTAACAAATCAATCGGCTCGCGGTTTTCGCGGTCTAATTTATTAATAAAAGTAATAATCGGTGTATCGCGCATGCGACACACTTCCATTAATTTAATGGTACGGTCTTCGACACCTTTTGCACCATCAATCACCATTAAAGCAGAGTCAACCGCCGTTAAAGTACGATAAGTATCTTCAGAAAAGTCTTCATGACCGGGTGTATCAAGCAAATTAATGATATGGTCGCGATAAGGAAACTGCATCACGGAAGTAGTAATCGAAATACCACGTTGTTTTTCCATTTCCATCCAGTCAGAGGTGGCATGACGGTCTGATTTACGCGACTTTACCGTACCTGCTATTTGAATGGCTTTGCCCCACAACAAGAGCTTTTCGGTGATGGTGGTTTTACCCGCATCAGGATGGGAAATAATAGCAAAAGTTCTTCTAACTCTTGTTTCTTCTAAAATTCTTTGGTTAAACATTGCGCTTTTAAAACCTATTTGTACTCATATTTGTACACATGACCTGCTGATACAAATTTTGAATGATTAATGACTTTCAAAATTATATCACAAAGTAAAAACCGCCCGAAGGCGGCTTGGTTTAATTCGTGGTTCAACTTAAGGGCGAACTTGCTGTTTGTGTAAATTAGCCATATAATGCTTGCGAGCCGACATCATGTAATACACTTTAAGTGTATTCTAGTCAAAAAAGAACCCGACCATAAATCGGGCTTTTTTTGACTAGAATTTATATTTTACACATAAGCTACTCTCTCGCAATCTGCCCTTATTAAGCAAAACTCAAGCGTAATTTAGGAATACCAAGCCCTAAAACACCACGAAGCATACCTTTAGAAATATCCATCCAGTCAAAATAGTCACGCCACACAACAATTTTTCCATCACGCACCTCAAAACGGCCACAGACCCAAAAAGCCACATGCAGCTTACCTACTTTAATAATATCTGTGCGTTCTGTTAACACCACATTACCACTCACCGCCACGCTGTGCATTTTTATTTCAAAGCCTGTACCACGGCGTAATAAAACTTCAAATAAATTAGCAACTCGCTGACCACCGACCAATGTTGGCAATGAAACATTGGTATAACGTAAATCGGGTGCAAGTAAAGCGGCAATTTGTTGATGATTTTGAACAACCAAAGCCTGTAAAAATTGATTAACCACTTGTTCAGATGTATCGGTATGGCTCATTGCTCATACTCCTTTAATAGATAAAAAACATAATCGATATACCATAAAAAAAGCAGCCTAAGCTGCTTTTTTATTAAACGGACTATTATCAATGACCATCGCCACGTTTATCTGGCACATCACGTTTTTGCTGACGCAAAAAACCACCCCGACGTGCAGGTAATGGATTGTCTTGCATTTTTTCGGCACGACGTTTAGCCAAACCATATAAACCTGTACCCACACGCGGTTTTAATTTAACTAAGGCAGCTAAACCATCAATCTCGTCTTTGTCTAGCTCTAACCAACGACCTGTATGCAAATGACGTGGCAACGAGACCGTACCATAACGAATCCGCAATAAACGACTTACGCGTAAACTTTGTGACTCAAACAAACGACGTACTTCGCGGTTACGGCCTTCTTTAACCACAACCTCGTACCAACGGTTAATACCTTCGCCGCCCACTTCGCTAAAGCTTTCAAATTTAGCCGAGCCATCTTCAAGCATTACGCCTGCTAATAGGTTTTGACGTGCATCAGGCGTTACTTCACCCATAACACGCACCGCATACTCACGCTCAACTTCGTTAGACGGGTGCATTAAACGGTTGGCTAATTCGCCATCATTAGTAAATAACAACAAACCACTACTGTTAATATCCAAACGCCCGACCATCACCCAACGCTCATTTTTTAATGGCGGTAGATTATCAAATACGGTTGGACGGCCTTCGGGGTCTTGGCGTGAACAAATTTCGCCTTCGGGTTTGTAATACACCAATACACGACGGCGCGTTTCTTCCTCAAGAGTAAAACTCACCTTACGACCATCTATACGCAATTCATCAGTCGCTTCAATACGATGACCAATTTCGGCGATTTTGCCATTAACGCTCACACGACCTTGAATAATCGCTTCTTCCATGTGACGACGAGAACCTAAACCGACACGGGCTAGGACTTTTTGCAATTTTTCGCTCATGGTTTCTGATACTCACTATTTAACCAACAGTATTAGACTTTTTACTATAAAAAGTCTTGCTCATCTCCTCTTACCTATAGCTAAATTATTGTTATTCCATAGGTTTATTATCTATATCTTTTTGAACATCTTCTAAATCACGCAAAGCGGCTAACGGTGGTAACTCGGCTAAACTTTTAAGACTAAAGGCATCTAAAAAGTCACGTGTTGTTGCTAATAACGCAGGCCTACCCGGTACTTCACGATGGCCAACGACNNCGTGATAATTTGGGCGGTTTTTGGTGCCACAACTTACTCACCCACGGACTAAACTGCGCCCGAACCTGAAAACGATAGCCCGAAGCAATATCAACAATCTCTAAAGGCCGCGTAGCATACTCTTTTTGTAGCTCTTTGATGAGGCTTTGTAGCTGTTGACGGCTTGGTTTTTCGTCATCTGCAAACAAATTTAACAATTCATCTAACGATAATGGCATCGGGCTGGCAAAAATAGCACTTTCGAGAATATTTTTAATCAGTTGCGGATTAAGATTCATATCTCATCCTGATTAATTTGGCGCACATAAATTGGCTCAAAGACTGACGCTTGCATGAGTTCTATCATATTTTGTTTGAGCAACTCTAAAATAGCCATAAAAGTTACCACAACCCCAATACGCCCTTCTTTTAAGCTAAATAATTCATAAAAAATAACCGTTGCGCCTGTTTGTAAACGGGCTAATACCTCTTGTAAACGTTGCTGCAAGGTCAATCCGCCATCGGCTACCACATGGCTTTGCTGTAGTTGGGCGCGTTGCATCACATCACGCATCGCGGTTAATAACAAAGAGTAATCGCCCACAAAAGGCTCTTGGGGTAATAAGTCACGCACAGGCGGTTCGGCATGAGCCACAAATACATCTCTACCTTCTTGAGGTAACTCAGCTAATTCTTCGGCAGCTTTTTTAAAGCGTTCGTATTCTTGCAAACGGCGAATTAACTCAGCACGAGGGTCTTCTTCTTCCTCGCTTGCTTGCGCAGGTTTGGGTAATAATAAACGTGATTTAATTTCGGCTAATAAGGCTGCCATTAATAAATATTCGGCGGCTAGGTCGATATTTAATTCCTGCATGAGTTCAATATAACTAATATATTGACGCGTAATTTCGGCGACAGGAATATCTAAAATATCTAAATTTTGCTTGCGGATTAAATACAATAATAAATCAAGCGGCCCTTCAAAGTTTTCTAAAAAGACCGCTAAGGCATCGGGAGGAATATATAAATCTTCGGGAAACTGTGTCATTACCTCATCATAAATACGTGCATGACTCTGCCCACCAACGGTATTGGCAAGAGGCAACACATCAACCACTACAGGTACTGACACTAAAAATCACCGATAATTTAAGCCCATCGCACTGCGTACATCACGCAAGGTATCTTCTGCTACATCGGCGGCGCGTTCTGCACCTTCGGCCAATAAGCTAAAAATCAACTCAGGTTGCTCTTCGTACTCTAAGGCACGTTGACGCATAGGGGCTAATTCAGCATTAACTGCATCAATAACAGGTTTTTTGCACTCTAAACAACCGATACCTGCCGAACGACAACCTTGCTGCACCCATTGTTTGGTGCTGTCATCCGAATACACTTCATGCAATTGCCACACAGGACATACATCAGGATTCCCCACATCGGTACGACGTACTCGGGCAGGATCGGTTGGCATACGACGAATTTTTTGGTCAACGTCATCTGGCGCTTCACGCAGGGCAATGGTATTACCATACGACTTAGACATCTTTTGGCCATCTAAACCCGGCATTTTGGATGCAGGGGTTAATAAGGGCTGAGGCTCAGGCAAAATAATTTTACCGCCCCCCTCTAAAGAGCCTAATAAACGCTCTTTATCACCTAAAGTAATATTTTGCTGAGATTGCACTAAAGCACGAGCCGTTGCTAACGCATCTATATCGCCTAATTCTTGGTATTTTTTGCGTAAATCAACATACACTTTACTGGCTTTTTTGCCCATTTTGTTAATGGCGGCAGCGACTAAGTCTTCAAAGCCAATTTCTTTACCAAACAAATGATTAAAACGACGTGCGACTTCGCGAGTTAATTCGATATGAGCAACTTGATCAGCGCCTACAGGCACTAAACCTGCACGATACAACAAAATATCAGCACTTTGTAATAAGGGATAACCCAAAAAGCCATAAGTGGCAAGGTCTTTTTCTTTGAGTTTTTCTTGTTGGTCTTTGTAGGTTGGTACACGTTCTAACCAAGAAAGTGGAGTCATCATCGACAACAACAAATGTAATTCGGCATGTTGTGGCATTTGTGATTGCACAAAAATAGTNNCTTTGTTTAATAATACGCGGGTCTTCATAGGCGGTTGTTAAAGCGTGCCAATCTGCCACAAAAAAGAAGCAATCATGCTCGTATTGTAATTTTGCCCAATTTTTTAATACGCCATGATAATGGCCTAAATGTAATTGACCCGTTGGGCGCATACCCGATAGCACACGTTGTGAAGAGGCGACCACCTACTAACTCCAGTTTTTTTAAAGAATGGCGATTATACAGGAGTTGTATGCTATATGGCGATTAAGAAAACTCTCTAAAAATAAAAAAGGCAGACCCTAAGGCCTGCCCAAAAACAAACAAAAACTAACCATAAACATGGAGAGGATGATACCTAAAAGAGGTAGCAACAGTTAGCCTTAATCCCATAAGACTAACCACCTTCCGATAGTACGCCCAATTATTTGTTA
The DNA here is from genome assembly GCA_002333125.1 of Moraxellaceae bacterium UBA2032. GTDB lineage: Bacteria > Pseudomonadota > Gammaproteobacteria > Pseudomonadales > Moraxellaceae > Agitococcus. The sequence continues at coordinate 18,359 of DDBM01000175.1, forward strand.
ATTGCAAATGTTTTTTGCGATTATTTATAATATACAAATGCACATTATTAGTTAAACAAATGGACTAATATCGCCTGCGCCTTCTCTTATAATAACGGGGCTATCTTGTGTTAAATCAATCATAGTCGTGGCAATTAATGTACCAAAACCGCCGTTAATCACTAAATCTATTTGTTTACCAATACGCTCAACAATATCATCAGGGTCAAATAAAGGTTCAACTTCATTGGGTAATAATAAACTGGTGGTTAACATGGGCTCATTTAATTCGGCTAATAATGCCTGACAAATCGCATGATTAGGGACACGCAAACCAATTGTTTTGCGTTTAGGGTGCATTAAACGCCGCGGTACTTCGCTACTGGCCACCAAAATAAAGGTATAAGCCGCAGGTGTATGGGCTTTTAACAGCCTATAGGTTGCGTTATCAACTTTGGCATAGGTGGCAATTTCGGATAAATCACGACACATTAAGGTAAAATGATGTTTGTCGGACAAATCGCGCAGGCGAATAATACGCTCTAGCGCACTTTTATCACCCAAATGACAGCCTAGCGCATAGCCCGAATCGGTAGGATACGCCACCACTCCACCATCATTAATAATTTGTACCGCTTGTTTAATTAAACGCGCTTGCGGATTATCGGAATGAATATGAAAATACTGGGTCATGTTGTTTTGTCCTTAAATAACTGCCATACAGGTTGACAGTTTAATGGCAACTCGGCAAAACGTCCTAGTTTTATCCACGGCATATTAACACCATGATAATCACTGCCTTGTGAAGCATATAACTCAAAACGCTGCGCTAAGGCTGCTAGATTTTGAATAATATTAGGCTTTTCGTTGGCGGTACTCACTTCCATTGCTTGGCCACCTGCGGCTTTAAACTCAGCCAACAACGCCCGCAATTTGGTTTGTGACAAGCCATAACGTGCAGGATGTGCTAACACGGCTACACCGCCTGCGCCGACTATCCATGCAATCGCGGTTGTCATATCTGTCCACGGCATAGCAACTGTTGCGGGTTTGCCTGTACCTAAATATTTATCAAAGGCACGTTGCTGTGTGGCTACATGGCCAATATTTACTAAATGTTGGGCAAAATGAGCGCGGCCAACACGATTGGGGTTGCCACCTGCCAACGTTAATACCGCAGACCACGTATCTTTGACACCNNGGCTGATTAACATTAATATTTAAGCCAATAATATGTACTAGCTGCTTATTCCAAATGGCCGAAACCTCTACCCCATCCAGTATTTTTAATGTTGTTTGATGCGCGGCTTGATGCGCCTCTGCCAAACCTAACACACTATCGTGGTCGGTCAATGCCAACACGCTAACGCCTGCATCAATAGCTTGCTGCACTAACTGTTGTGGGGTTTGTGTTCCATCAGAATACAAACTATGACAATGTAAATCGATTGAAGGCATGACAGATGTTCTAAAGATGTTTAAAATCGGGCAAATATGAGTTTTACTTTAACAAATTAGCTCACGCAAGTATCTTCTTTTTTATTTAAGCACCTCTTTATGAAACAATGGCTCGATTTTCTTCCCCTATTAGTATTTTTTGTTACCTTTAAAACATACGATATTTTTACCGCGACTAGCGTTTTAATTGCCAGTTCGATTGTGGTATATGGCGGTATGTGGCTGAAATATAAACACCTCGAAAATGGCCAAAAGATTACCTTAGTGGCTACGATATTATTTGGTAGTGCAACGTTATTATTGCATGATGAAGCCTATTTAAAATGGAAAGCCCCGATTATCAATTGGATTTTTGCGGCAGCTTTTTTAGGTAGTATGTATATAGGCAAAGAGCCTTTAGTACAAAAAATGTTAGGCGCAGCTTTTGATATGCCTGCAGCCGTATGGCGTAAACTCAACATAGCGTGGATTATGTTTTTTATATTTGCAGGCGCAAGTAATGCCTATGTTGCTTTTCACTTTCAACAATATTGGGTCGACTTTAAAGTGTTTGGTAGTTTAGCGATGACCATCATATTTATGATTGGACAATTTGTTTTATTATCGCGTTACCTTAAACAAGATATTAATAATCCTGAAGAGAAATAATATGTGGTATGCCATTATTGCCGAAGATAACACCAACTCTTTAGCCCAACGTTTGGAAGCACGTCCTGCTCATGTGGCGCGTTTACAGCAATTACAAGCCGAAGGGCGTTTATTTGTGGCAGGCCCTCACCCTGCAATTGATAGCGAAAACCCTGCCGAGGCAGGTTTTACAGGCAGTTTAATTATTGCCGAATTTGCTAACTTAGCAGCTGCACAGGCATGGGCAGCCGATGACCCTTATATTGCGGCAGGTGTTTATCAACACGTCACCGTTAAACCCTTTAAAAAAGTATTACCATAATGACTAATACACAACATGCCAAAAAATCAACGCTGGGCATTTTATGGGGCGTGTTGTGTCTTTTAACAATCACAAGTGCCGTGGCACAAACGCCACCTCCTCCCCCTGCATCTGCTACAAAACCGCCCGCCACAGTTACAGCAAAAAAAATAGACAGCAAAAAAACTGAAACCAAAACCACACCTGTTACAACAATTGCACCTGTAATAGTGGCCGCGCCTGTTGCCGAGTTTAGCCATGAGCAAAAATTACTCATTGAAAATGCCGAAAAACTTGACGCGCTTAATCGAGAGTTATTAGTACGCAATCAGCAATTACAACTCACTAACGAAAAGCTTTCTTTACAAGCCGAAATGTTCAAACATGACCGTTATTCCGAAGGCACACGCGATACGCTAGTCACTATTTTGTTAGGTATATTAGTGGGATGGTTTTTATCTAAAACTAAAAAACGCGCCCGTTATCGAGACTTTTAATTTAGATGCACATTCAAGCCGCAAAAATTGTATGGCAAGAGGGTTTACCTTACCTTGCTGCCCTTGATGATAGTTCTGTTTTGCACAGTATTGGCCTAAGCCAAACAATGCAGGTATTTTTAGAGGCTAATCATGTAGCCTCACACTTTGTACAGCTTAAACCTAATGACTCATTTACCCTTGCCGAAATAGGCTTTGGCGCAGGCTTAAACTTTTTGGCCACATGGCAGTTATGGAATAACACTGCTAAAGAAGCAGATACATGGCTACATGTTGTATCTAGCGAACAACATCCATTAACAGCCGAAGATTTAAATCAAGTTTTAGCTTTATGGCCTGAGCTACAAGAGTATGCTCAATTACTCTTACAGCAATATCCGCCTTTAACCGCAGGATGGCATCGCCTAATATTTGCCAAGTACCGTATTACGCTCACCTTGATTTTGGGTGATACGCACACTTTATTGCCCGATGTTGTTGCTAAGGTTGACGCATGGTTTTTAAATGCGTTTGCACTTAATAAAACACCTGATACTTGGCAAGATTTACTGGTACACGTTGCCACGTTAAGCAACATCGGCACCACGTTAAGCACGACACAACACAATATCAAACACGCTCTAGAAGCGGTGGGTTTTAGCGTCAGCACGCAACACACCATCACAACCGCCACCCTTGACACACACAAAACATTACCAGCCAACTGGCAAGACACTGCGCCTTTTGTATCTTCGGCTAAAAAAGCATTGATTATTGGTGCAGGCATTGCAGGGGTGAGTTGTGCGCGAGCGTTAGCCTTACGCGGTTGGCAAGTGACTCTGATTGAACAAGCATCACACGCGATGTCGGCAGCCTCGGGCAACCCTGCGGCCATTATTTATCCTAAACTAGCACCACCGCATTTATCGGCGTGGCATTTTCAGCAACAAGCCTATTTATGGCTGTTAAATACACTTAAAGACGCTAAATTTAATGAGGTTTGGCAACAAACAGGTTTGTTATGGTTATTGGCAGGTAATCAACAACGCGAAGCCGAAAAGCTTAATAATCATCCGTGGCCAAGTAGCTTGGTACACAAAGTTAATGCTCAACAAGCGACGCAGATTGCAGGGTTAACCATTGATAGTGAGTGTTTATATTTTCCACAGGCAGGTTATTTACANNTCAAGAATGGTTAGCCTTTGATGCACAGCAAAATATTATTGCCCAAGCACCTGTGGTGATTATTGCTAATGCCTTAGCTGCTCAACAATTAAGTGTGAGCCAAGATTTACCGTTAACTGCTGTTAGAGGGCAAATTGGCCAATTTGAAAGCACGGCTGCGCTCTCCTCTTTAAAATCGGTGTTATGTTATGGTGGATATCTAACACCTGCTTACAATAACAAACACTGTATTGGTGCGTCGTTTTGGCCTAAAAACACCAATACCGAGGTGACAGAAGCCGACCATTTACACAACCAACAGCTAGTGCAACACTTTTTGCCACAGCTTGCCAAAAACTTACCACCCATTAGCACATGGCAAGGCCGAGCCGCGTTACGCGCACAAACAACGGACTATTTACCGTTAGTGGGTGCTTTGCCTATTTATCAAAATTTTTGCCAAGATTATGCGGCCTTTAAACACGGCAAACAGGTGCATCAGTCGCCCGTTTACCATGAGGGTTTGTATGTGTCTTTAGGACATGGCTCAAAGGGCTTTTGTTATGCACCGTTGGCGGCCGAAGTCATTGCAGCACAATTAAATAACGAGCCATTGCCGATTGCTAAACAGGTATTACACGCCTTAAACCCTGCCCGATTTTGGGTCAAGCAGCTTAAACGTGGCACAATTAAAACACCAACATTCATTAACAACTAAAGCTTGCCCAGCAAGCCTGCTCTGCTTGAGCCAAAATCTGTTCATTTAAAACGATATAACCCATGTATTCAGCTTTTATCAACCCAACAAAAGCCCCCCAAATTAAGGCCATTAAGGCTTCGGCAGGCATATCACGCGCAGCTTTTTTTTGTATCGCCATCACACAATAAGTCCAAATTGGGATTAATACTTGCGACTCAATCGCCTTACTTTTTTCATCTAAATATGGCACGTGGTCTTGTAGCTCCAAAAACCTAAATGCTAAAGGTTGAGTTTTAGAAAACAAACACAAACGCTGCCATAACAAGCTAAATAACTGGCGTGGATTAGCCTTAAAGTCAAAATCTGCTGGATTTAAGGTGTTATACAAACACTGTTTAGCCTGCTGAAATACCGCATTAACTAGCGCTTCTTTACTTGAAAAATAACGATAAATTGTGCCAGTGGCGACTCCAGCTAATTGTGCGACATCAGGCACAGCTGTACCGTGAAATCCCTTTTGGGCAAATAATTGCAATGCCGCCGCCAAAATTGCGTCTTGCTTTGCTTGTTGCTTCTCGTTTAACACTAGCTCATTTATAACCAACATATTTAACCCAATAATGAATACTTGTTCATTATCGACTTAACAGCCTAATTACGTCAAATTTTAATGTAGTACTATCGTGCTTTTTGGCACAAATAGACAATCTAGAAACTAGAAATTCGTGGTAATTTTGCATACAACTTATCACCCAATATACTGTTGGAAGCCATACTCATGAGTCAGTTTTTAGATGCAAGTCTGCCACTTATTATAGATGGCGAGCCACGTTTTGGTTATTTTGATGATTCTTTAGCCCTTATAAACAGTCAAGATTTTGAATACCAAACTCCCTTTGGCCAACCGCGCTCCGAGATGCAAAAGTGGCTTGGTCTTAAAGAGTTTCAATATTTTGGAGGTATGAGTGATACGCTGATTTTTGGTTGTGCGATTGCTCATTTGCGTTATGTGGCGGCGGCATTTGTGTATGTTTATGATATTAAACAACGCAAATTATGGTCACGCTCATGGCGCAGTCCCTTAGGATTAGGCTTTAATTTAGCTAATAATCCACGTCAAGGGCAATCTCATTTTAAAATTCCAATGGTGGTTGATATTCGTTTGGAATATCAGAATGAGCCACGCCAAAAAACACTCTTTATTAAATGCAAAGGCTTAGAAATTAATGCCGTTATGGACGAGCAAGATTTACAAGTCATGTCGCTATGTACTCAAACGGGTTATAACGGTTGGACATACACCTCTAAATCAGCAGGACAAGCTTTAAAAGGGACGGTTAAACTTGGCAAAACACAGCTTGATTTAGAAACCATCAAAGCCTACGGCAGCCTAGATTTTTCTACAGGTTATATGCGCCACGAAACATGGTGGAATTGGGCGTGTTCGGCAGGTGAAATTCAACAAGGAGCTCGTAAAGGACAACGAGTCGGTTTAAATTTATCAACAGGTGTCAACGAAACCAGCTTTAGCGAAAATTGTTTTTGGCTTAATGGTCAGTGTTATCCTCTGCATCATACACAATTTGAATTTGACCGCAAAGACACGCTTAAACCGTGGGCAATCACGGCAAATAACGGCGCACTCAGACTGCGTTTTGAGCCAATGGGCATGCACCGCGAAAAAGTAAAAGCGATTTACTTAAACACGCACTTTAGACAAATGTTTGGTGAGTTTAAAGGGAGTATTGTTCTCAATGGTGAAGAAATTTGTTTAGATGGACTCAAAGGTTTTGTAGAAGACCAATATATTACTTGGTAAATGAGAAACATCATGCTTAAAATCTTCGTATTAACAATGAGTTTATGCTTTGCTACTAATGCCTTAGCCGCCACATGGGTTGGCACAACTACACCCAACATTAGCTTACCTGACCAAACAGGCAAACTCAGACAACTAAGTGACTTTAAAGGCAAATGGTTAGTATTGTATTTTTATCCTAAAAATCACACTTCAGGTTGCACCGAAGAAGCCAAACGCTTTAAAGACAACTTTGCTTTATTTCAAAAACAAAATATTCAAATTGTGGGCGTTAGCTTAGATAGCGTTGCGTCTCACAAACAATTTGCTCAAGATTTAAAGCTTCCTTTTACCTTGTTATCTGACAGTAACAAAGAGCTGTCTAAACAATTGGGCGTATTACAAGGCTTTGGTATGTTTAGTTTTGCCAGCCGAGAGACTTTTTTAATTGACCCTCAAGGGACAATTGTTTATCACTATGATAATGTAAGTCCACAAACACACGCCACGCAAATACTCCATGATGTGGCACAATTGTCTGCTACAAACAGGCAATAACTTAATGAACATTCGACTTTATGAATACAAACTCTAGATTATTAAAAAGCTTTGAGCGTTTGGGCTTATACCTGCGTACCTTATTATTTGATTTAAACTTTCAGCATTATATTAGCTTACAAATTATTCCCTTATGTTACCTGTTAGTGTTAATTACCACCGCAGGTGGGCTCGCCTTTTTAGTCGTAACCCAATTTATGCAAAATATTTTGCTCGGCTTATTTTATTTGTGTGTCTCACCGATGGTATTTTTAATTTGGGTTTCTTTATGCCGAGTGATGTTAGAGTTATTGATTGTTGTTTTTAGAATTACGGCTCAACTCGACCATGTCTCAAGCATGAATGACTCTTTAGGTGAAGTGACGGCATTAACACGGCCTTTGTCACGTTTATTTCAACCTAAATCAGCGCGTCCAGTACGCACTAGCAGGCAAGACACACCGCCACCCACAAATAATCGGCGATAAGCCATTTCAATTACAGCAATTCTCAATTTGA
>DDBM01000206.1:0-304 GCA_002333125.1 Moraxellaceae bacterium UBA2032
AAGGACTGTATAAATGCTTCTTTAGGAAAAATTGAGAAACAAGCAGATATCATAGCAACTAAAATAAAAGCAAAAATCGCACGTACCCAAGGCCATTGCAACCAATCATATTCTTTGTTTTTAACGCTGTAAAATACAAAAAATAATCCTGTAAGTGTTAAATAAACATCAGCTGTCGTTTTAGAAATAAACGTAAAAATTGGAAGTAGTACAATAAAAACCAGTAAAGGCCATTTCTCTTTATGCAAAGTCGCTAATGACATAATTTACACTCAATTTAAGAACGATTTTGACGCTTAATTTC
>DDBM01000206.1:329-7789 GCA_002333125.1 Moraxellaceae bacterium UBA2032
GAGTATTGATTATTTTTTTCGACTTTAATGCTAATACTATTTTCGCCATAATGACGAATAGCACCTTTCGCTTGTTTAACAGCACCCTGTACGCTAATGGATTCATGTACCTGTTTTTGAAGGTCATAGCCACCACAATCGCGCTTAAAAAAACGAATCCGCCGATTGTAACGACTCCATTTGGGCGGAGGAAATCCCAAAAAATAATCATGAATGGGAATATCCAAACCAACAGTACTGTTATCTCGAATACAGGCATCAATATCCGCTTTTANNAATTGTTTTTGTTTGGCAAAGCCCAACCACTCTTGATGATAAATTTTACAGTTAAAAGCCTGAGCAATGTCGATGGTATTATCGGTGCTACCCGAATCGACCAAAATAATTTCGGCAAAATCAGCCACACTCGACAAAGTATCAGCCAAGGTTTGTTCACAATTTTTGGTAACAATATAGACGCTAACAGGAATCAAAATTTATATCTCCCACGAGTGACCGCTATATAAAACTGGAGTTTAGTCATTGCACCATGCGTGCTAATACGCGGAATCGTCCAAGATTGTTTACCTAAATTAGCGATAATATTTTTTTTGGTCGTTACCGCACTGCTAAAACCTGCCGCCTTGACTAAATCAATTGTTTGTTGNNTGAGCTTGCGCGGCATTGGCTTGAGATAAATTGATATGATGTAAACTGTGTGCGCCAAACTCCACTAAACCAGAGGCTTGCATCGTGGCAATTTGCGCCGAGCTTAGTTTGCTTATATCGGCAATATCGGGGGCTAAATAAATAGTGGCTTTGGCTTGATATTTTTGCAAAATGGGAAAGGCATCATCATAGTTATTGGAAAAACCATCATCAAAAGTAATCGCAATGGCTTTTTTTTGTGATGTCGCCAGCAGCTCGCTAACCGTACAAAACACATAACCTTGCTTTTTTAACCATGCTATTTGTGACGCAAAAGTCTCTGGTGATGTATTCATTCCTGTTGGCGGCTCGTTAGAAATGCTGTGATACATTAACAAACGCGGCCAAGACGTGGGCTTAGGCACACGCCACAATTGGTAACGATTGGCAAGCCATAACATGGCCAGTGCCAGTGGTATGACAAGCCAAATACTCATTGCTGTTCGCTATGCTGTGTTAAGGCGGCAATACTCAACGCCAAGAAAAAGAAGCTAATAGCGGCTAATTGTGGGCTATAAAATGAGTGACTAATATTAATTGGCCACCACATGGCCACGACAGGCATTAGCACAGGTAAAGCTAACTTTTTTTGCATAGGCAATGCTTGCTGCCATAAACGCCACATGGCTGCCCATGTTAGTAATAATCCTAAAAAGCCAATCACTCCTGTACTAACTAATACGTCTAATAAAACATTATTAGGATGGCTAATATCTATTCCTAACGGTAGCTGTGCATTACCTGACAAAGACACAAACGCTGCTTCAAAATTACCTACGCCCAAACCGTTAAACCAATGTGCTGCTAATAGCTCACTATTCAAACGCCATATATTGCTTATATCGTGCAGGTAGCCACCTAATGCCATCGTTTGTTGTGCTTGTGTACTAAATTGCTGCACCACAAAAAACATAGCAGCTAACCACAAAGGGACAACAACCATAGGNNTGTTATTAATAAAGAGCTAACCACAAATGTAGTCATTAACAAATGGCTTAAACGATTTGCTCCCACTAAATACAAAGTATAAAGCGGTATAACAGCCATCATGCCCATATAAAAACTGTAGTCATCGGCTGTTGAAAAGAAGCTAGTGACTTGCTGCGTGTTAAACGGTCGATTTAACATATCCATGCCTAAGGCAAGTTGTGATACGCCATTAAATAACATAATGCCCGACAACCAACTTAACAAAATAGCTAAGGGCTTAACCGCATTACCTGAGCGTAATATCACCACAGCAGCCAAAGCCATTAAGGCGTATAAAGGATAACCCCATATTTGTTGAGAAATAACAATAGGATTATCAATTAGGGCAAATAAAATAGGACACCAAATAAACATTAAACAACGTGGTAATACTTGCAATGCTTTGTCTGCCGCATTAAAAGTACCACGATGGCGTAACAAGCCAAGCAACATGAATATGCCCAAAACAGCCAAGCTGTTACATAATAGCCAAAACACGGAAGGTGTTACCAAAAACGCGGGAAGCAGACTTAAACAAAAAGCCAATAACCAACTTTTAGGTGATATTTGTGTAGAGGCTTGCAAGGCTACTTTGGCCATTATGTACATTCCAATAAATCGAAGTAAAAACGTTCGGTTTGCTGCACCATATAATCCATCGTTAGCTCTTGTTGAGCGCGTAAAAAAATGGGCAGATAATTAGCTTTTAAGGTAGCTAAAGCGCGGATTGTAGCACAAAGTGTCTCATGTAATGCGCTGACATCATTGGGTGGTGCTAATAAGGCAGGCGACAGCCATTCTTTAAAGCCAATAATATTAGTTGCCACGACAGGGCAACTCGCTTGTAAGGCTCGAATCACGGTTAAAGAGCTATCGGTTTCTAAATCAGGCACGACACACAAATCAGCTAATTGTAAAAAGATATCGGCATCATCACGCTCACCCACAAAAAAAACTTTATGACTAATGGCCAAGGTGTGAGCCAAATCGTGTAATGCTTGTTTTTTTACCCCATCCCCTATCACCAATAATTGCGCGTCTATATCAACCATTGCTTTTAATAAAACATCACAGCCATGATTACTATTTAATTCGCCAATAGTCACTAAAATAGGCTTCTCTTTATTAAGACCCAATTGATAACGCAAGGTGCCTATCTGTCGTAGACTTGCTTTTGGAGGCACAACAATACCTTGATAAATTAATCTTACTTGGTGAGACTCAACACTATTTAAGAGGTTTTCATTTAAGACAATAAGACCATCACTACGCTTATACACATCTACATGATGGAGATTGTGAGCCGTCGCAACAAATTTAATATGCTTAAAAAACCATTGCAGGTATTTAAGCCTTTGTGTTGCTTGATAGGCTTGGCTATGTACAATATTAGGCTGAATGGTGTTTATGTAGCGCACTAATTGCCAAAAACTATAACAGGCGAATAAACCATGACCAAAGCGCAGCGCATGAAACTGAACCTGTTTATCACAATATTGCCGATATTGATTATTGGCAATTAAATGTACCTCATGTTTTTGGGCTAATGCAGCACATAATGCTAAGGTATGTTTTTCTACCCCTCCCATCACGCCATCTGTTGAGGCCATGACGTGTACTATGCGGTAACGGCTGGGCATAATCCTTCTTGCTCCAAAAACCATGTGGCGGCACGTTTCGCTTCACAAAACGGTGGATTAATCGCTAACTTTTGTGTTTTTTGCCATTCTTCAAACAAGGTTAAACGGCCTGTTTGTGCCAAAACATCAATCGCTTGGGTAATACGGTCTTGCTGCATACGCGGCACATTAAATAGGCCAACTTGTGCGCCTGCGGTCAGGCTTTCGTAAATCATCGAAATACTGTCTTCGGTGACCCATACCTGAGCCGCTTGCTCTAATTGCTCGGCAACCCATCCTTGTGGCGTTTCGTTGGCTGCCCACACTTTGGCATGAGGCGCAATATGACGTACTTCAAGCAAAGTATGTTCGGGTGTACGGCGTGAGGTTGATACTTGCCATTGCACATCAGGGTAGGCATCTAACACTAACATCATTTGTTTGACTAAAGAAAGTTCGTTCCAGCCATGACGTTTAGACGAGCCTCCCAATAACATCAAGCCTTTATTGNNAAGGCTAAATGCGTACGATGCCCTGCACCAACTACATAATGTGGTAAAGGATAATCACTCGGCAAACGTTTGAGTAACCAATCCATCACACCTACAGGATGCTGACGAATGTCGATTTTGATGCTGTGTACAGGATACAAGCGGCTGATTTCTTGAATTAAACCTGAGCTTTGCTGCTCATGTCCTGCTTTACCATCTACAAATTGCCAAATAATCAGGGGAGATGAAGGTTGAGTCATCATGGCATCTAGCCTATTAGAAGTGCCGTAGCCCGCATGGTAATGCGGGGAAAATATTCCAAAGCGACATATTATCGGTTTAGCCTTAATCCCGTGTTACGTTGCACTGCACACGGGCTACGCTTGGCGCGAAATACCAAGAGAATTAAAACATTATTTAACAAAACTCAACCAATGTTTATAGGTCTCATTTTTGCCATTCACGGTATCAAAAAACAACTGTTGTAATTTAGCTGTTAATTCACCACGNNGCAATATAAAACTCATCACGGGTAATACGTCTTTCTATAACAGGAATGCCTAAATCTTTGGCAAATTGAATCACGGTTTGACGCGTAATACCATCTAAACCACCGCCACCTAATTCGGGTGTATGTAATTCGCCATTTTTAACCAAAAATACGTTTTCGCCTGCGCCTTGACACACAAAACCATGCGGGTCTAATAACATCGCTTCGTCATAGCCGTTAGTGGCCACTTCTTGATGCGCCAAAATAGACACAGGATAGTTACCCACCGCTTTGGCTTTACACATAGTAATGTTGGGTTGATGATGCGTGAAAGACGATGTTTTAACCCGAATACCTTTGGTCATGCCATCTTCGCCTAAATACGCACCCCAAGGCCATGCAGCAATCGCCACATGAACGGTGTTATTTTTGGCGGCAATGCCCATTTTTTCTGAGCCAATCCAAATAATAGGACGTAAATAACCTGACGTTAAATTATTGTCACGGATAACTGCACGTTGCGCATCCATTAAAGTGTCTAAGTCATAAGGCACTTTCATTTGAAAAATTTTGGCCGAATTTAACAAACGCTGAGTATGCTCTTTTAAACGAAAAATTGCGGTACCTTGAGCGGTTTCATAAGCACGAACTCCTTCAAACACGCCCATGCCATAATGTAAGGTATGGGTTAACACATGCACTTTGGCTTCGCGCCAATCAACCATTTGACCATCTAACCAAATAAAACCATCACGGTCTGCCATACTAATCACAGAGTTTTCTCCAATATATATAAAATAATTTCCCCTCACTCTAGCTCTCTCCCAATGGGAGAGAGAACCCCCTCGCCCTATGGGAGAGGGTTGGGGTGAGGGCTTAATAAACTGTGCCAACACTGCTGTACCAGTGTGCGCGTGGCAATAAAGTCCGTATCAGGCACTTGCGCGGGTTGTTGCGCTAAGGCGAAACGATGACTGCGGGCGCGATATTCAAGATAGGCCGCCTTAAGTGCCTCGGCTTGCTCTGGTGTTAATTTGCCACATTGGGCAAAACTTTCCAAAATTCGCACATTATCTGGATAGTGGGTAAGTTCGGGGTAATCACTTGCCCATGCTAGAACCCCGTATTGCACCATAAATTCGATGTCAACAATACCCCCAGCATCGTGTTTTATATCAAAAATGGGGCTATTTTTTTGTTTTGCTTGGCTAGATAAATGCTCGCGCATTTTTTGGCGCATTTCGATGACTTCTTGACGCAACATAACAGGGTCACGCACACGCGCCAAAATCTGATGTCTNNTCCCATGTCCATGCGTGTTGCTGTTGATAATCGGTAAAGGCTTTGACGCTACTGACTAATGCGCCTGCATTACCTGAGGGGCGTAAACGCATATCAACGTCGTATAATTGTCCTGCTGCGGTGGCGGTGGTTAATAAGCTAATAATTTTTTGGGCTAAACGCGCATAAAACTCACCGCCTGTAATGGCTTTTGTGCCATTGGTGTCGGCACTACTATCGGCATTATGTACAAACACTAAATCTAAATCTGAGCCATAACCCAATTCAAGCCCACCCAATTTACCGTAACCTAAAACAATAAAATCACCTGTAGCGATTGAGCCATCTAAACGCTGTGGAAAACCATATTTAGCGGTGAGTTGTTGCCACGATAAGGCCAACACCGATTCCAAAACCGCTTCGGCAATCCATGACAAATAATCACTCACTTTCATGAGCGACAAAGTACCTTGCATATCCGAAGCTGCTACCCGTAACACATGACTCTTTTTAAAAATTCGTAACACGCGCATTTGCTCTTCAATATCATCATGCGGAATTCTTAACAATTGCTGACGTAATTCGGCGACTAACTGTTCTTTTTGTGGCGGTGCAAATAAGGTTTTGGCATTGAGTAATTCATCTAACAACACAGGATAACGTGCCAGTTCTGCAGCAATCCACGGGCTTGCGGCACACAAGCTAATCAGACGCTGTAAAGCACTTGGATTTTCTAACAACATGACTAAATAAGCAGTACGACGCAATACCGACTCAACCAAAGGCAAACAGCGCATTAATGCACTATCGGCTTGAGGGTGCTGCCCTGCTCTTTCTAACAACAAAGGCATAAACGCATCTAAACGCTCTTTACTAATAATAGGCAAGGTTTTAACGGCGCGGCTTAGGCGTAATTGTTGCAAAAACTGTTCAAGTCGCTCACTTTCTACAAAACCTAATTTTTCTAAAGCTGCTTGATTATTATCACAAATATCTAACCATAATTCACGCGCTAACTGCCCTGCCGACCGCTGCGCTTTATCACTTTTATTATCCACCACCTCTTGAAATTGTTGTGCAACATTGGCTCGATGCTGCGTCAGTTGTGTTAAAAACTCGCTGTAATTGGCAAAACCCAAACTACGCGCCAAACGTAAACGTGCCATCTCATCACTAGGTAACATTTGTGTTTGTTGGTCTTGATAACCCTGAATACGATGTTCTACTTGGCGTAAAAAGATATAGGCTTGTGCTAAGTTTTGGGCAATCGCAGCACTTAATAATTGTCTTTCAACTAACACCTGCAACACAGGCAACAAAGGCCGTTGTTGTAAGTCTTTAAATACACCGCCACGAATGAGCTGAAACGCCTGAGCAATAAACTCGACCTCTCGAATGCCGCCCGAACCTAACTTAATATTATTGGCCATATCTTTACGACGTACTTCACGCTCAATCATCGCCTTCATGTCACGCAAGGCAGCAAAGGCGGAATAGTCAATATAACGTCTATAAACAAAGGGCTTTAGGGTGCTTAATAATTCTTGGCCTTGTTGTGTATCACCTGCCACAATCCGCGCTTTAATAAAGGCATAACGCTCCCATTCGCGGCCATGCTTTTCGTAATATCGCTCCATTGCCGCAAAAGACAACGCCAAGGCACTACCATCACCCCAAGGCCGCAAACGCATATCTATTCTAAACACAAAACCATCGGCGGTTNNATTTGAGTCTTCACCTATAGGCTCACCATAACGTGCTTGCAGTGGCTTAATAGCGTAAGCGATGGCGGCATCAATACTGGCTTCGGCAAACTCTGACAGCTCATCGGTTAATTCAGCTAATGTGCATAAATTATTAACATCGCGATAAACCCAACGTAGCATGGCTTGTTGACGATATTGACGAATACTTTGCATCCAC
>DDBM01000247.1:0-1414 GCA_002333125.1 Moraxellaceae bacterium UBA2032
TAAACCCTGCTTGCACCATCGTTGCTTCGGTATCACGGTTTAATTGGCAACCACAAGCGAGGTGTTTCCATACAGGGTTAATGGCATCTTGACACCGCGCCACCCAAGTACTAGGAGCGCGAACGTGTTCTAAAAACAATAATTGACCATTAGGCTTTAACACCCGATAGGCTTCTTTTAAAGCCTGTAAAGGGTCAGGAATGGTACACAGCACCAAACACATAATCACNNTTTTTACCATTAATTCGGCTTTTTTAAGCATTGCCATGAAGGGTTCAATACCAATAATTTCTTGGGCTTGTGAGGTATAAAAGGGTAAATTTGCACCTGTACCAATGCCTATTTCTAAGACACGACCTTTGGCCAAACTAATGGTTTGTTTACGCTGCGGCTTTAACGGTTTAGTAGCAATATCTAAGACCACAGGAAAAACATAATCAGCATATAACGACATAGTTATTATTCTCTATTACGACTTACGCGGTTATCACTTATTTGTTCACACTTCAATCGTTTTAACGATTTTATGCTCACAAAACGTGCCAATTTCGGTGAAATGCGTAAGTCATGTTTATTTTAAATCAGCTAAAGGATGCTTACGCCATAAGCGTTTATAATGCTCCTCTACATAAGCCTCGGTAACTTGGGCAATAGTAGCCGCTTGCCATTGCGGATTTTGGTCTTTATCTACTAATAACGCCCTCACCCCTTCAATAAAATCAGGATGACGCGCACATTGCACCGATAGCGTTAATTCTTGCTTAAAGCACTCCGCCAAACTTAAATCTTTGCCGTTTTGCCATTGCCTATAAATTAAAGCAGCACTGGTAGGCGAACCCCGTTTTAAGGTCATCGCTGCTTTATGAAGCCACGGGTTATCAGACGGTTGTATTAATTGTTGATATAACTGCGCTAAATCCGTTGCACTGGTGCGTTGCTCTATGTCTGCGGCGGCAATATCAAGCTGACCTTGTGCTAAATCGCTTAATTGATAACGCATTAATAATTGGCTAATTTGATGATGATGCGCCTGTGTGTCTTCGTCCCAATCCATTTGTGTTAAGGCATTCATCACATCATGGCGTGTACCACTGGCTAAAGCATGACTCGCAAATTGGGTACTCAGGGCATCAGCCGCATTAATTTGCGCGCCTGTCATACCCAAAAACAAACCGACTTTGCCTAGGCGTGACAACAACCACGAACCACCCACATCAGGATACAAACCGATGCTGATTTCGGGCATNNAAACGATATTCGGCACTAAAAAAATCTACTGCACTGCTATCGTCAATGCCATTAGCACGCACCGCTAAACAAATTTGCTTAACGTCGCCGCCTGCACAAAAGGCTTTTTCGCCTGCACTATGTAAAAATACCGCCACAATGCCTTCATCTTTTGCCCATGCCTGTA
>DDBM01000247.1:1488-6700 GCA_002333125.1 Moraxellaceae bacterium UBA2032
GTATCAATGTGTTGACCTTTTTTTTGTGCATAACTGCCCCACAATAAAAACACCACATTACTACATTGTTCATTGACGACTTTAATGACTTCGTCGGTAAATAACTCCCAACCACGCCCTTGATGCGAGGCGGCCAAACCTGCTTCTACCGTTAACACACTGTTTAATAATAATACGCCTTGCTCTGCCCATGCGCTTAAATTGCCATGACTCACAGGCTGTGCGTTTACATCGGTACTTAGTTCTCGGTAAATATTACGCAAAGAAGGTGGAATAGCGATTCCTCTGCGTACCGAAAAACACAAACCATGTGCTTGACCTACGCCATGATAAGGGTCTTGCCCCAAAATCACGACTTTAACGTCTGACAATGGCGTAGTGTTTAAGGCATTAAAATATTCAGCCGCAGGCGGATAAATGGTTTTACCTTGTTTTTTTTCGTCCGCTAAAAACTGACGCAAATTAGTCATATACTGCTTAAAAAAAGTCTCTGCAAGCGCAGCTTTCCATGACTCATCTAACTGTACACGCGCTAACACTTCTTGCTGTTGATTGGTGCTGTTCACGGCTGTATTCATGTCCTAGTTCTTCTTTCCTAATTAAAACGTTAGCCTATAAAGATTTTTAAAAACAAAGGCTTTACCTCGCCCTATTCTTGTCTTATTTATCTAAATACGACAAATAGAGCGTACTTGTAATAATAACAATTGGCGCATGGCCTCACGGTCATAACAGCCAGCAGGCTGCAATAAACCTTGTATTTCGAGGTGGCGAATGGTCATTAAAATCAAACGTCCCGACTCTTGCGGACGCTCTACACCAATTAAAGACAACATCTGCGAAATATCTTTTAATAGGCTTTGACTATAATCTAAAGCCAAACCATGCANNTCATCTTGCAACACCGCATACCAAAAGGCTTGTTCAATCATTAATGTATCACGATGATTTTTTAAACGATCAAGGGCTTCATCAACGGCAACATCAACCATGTGTTCGATAATACTTGGTAAGGCAGTGCTTAAATCTGTGCCTGAATACAAGGGAAAGTGAATAAGCAACCATTCATGGATTTTGACCCAAAACGGATTAACAAAATTTTCCATCACGTCTTTAGCATACAGTGTTAATGCGTCGGCTAATAAATCGTGAATATCTTTAAAATAATAGGTGGTGGCCGAAAGCGGCACGTCTGCTTCTAAGGCCACCGCACGATGGCGCACGCCACGCACCCCATCACGCACCATGACTCGCAAAGCGGCCTGTAAAATAGCTAAACGTCGCTGTTCACTGCTTTGGCGAGCAGGTTTACGGCCATGATAGGATGATTTTGACACTTTGGTAGCAGGAGTTACTGGCATGAATCTAAAACACTAATAAAAAAGAAGGAATTACGCATTGCACCGCAGACACGCGTTTTACACGCATAAAATCATTAAAAAAGATTAAAATGCAGGCAAGAAAAGCGATAACCGCGTAAGTCCTAAAGGCTGCAAAACAAAAAGAATCAGGCACTTCTTGAATAAAAGTGACTAACTCTCTAATATCGCTAAAAATATAACATATTCGCCGAGGCGCGACATGAAAAACTGGTTTTTAGTTCCTGCTCTGTTAGTTGCATTTACCACCACTCACGCTGCCGACTTGCCCCCACAAGGCATGAGCATGGCCAAAGTACAACAAAACTATGGTGTACCCGTTAGCAAACTTAAGGCGGTAGGCCATCCACCTATTACACGTTGGGTTTATTCTGACTACACAGTAGTGTTTGAATATAAACATGTGGTGCAAAGTGTACGTATGGTCAAAGAAGACGCACCTGTTGTTAACAATGCGGCCATACCCAACGACGCTACCCCTGCGGCTAATGAAGCAACGCTTAATGTAGAAGTACAACAATAACTCATGCAGATTATTGGCCATCGCGGTGCGCGTGGTGAAGCTCCCGAAAATACCCTCAGTGGTTTTAAGCATTTAAAATCGTTAGGGGTTCGTGCGGCTGAGTTTGATATACGCGTTTCACAAGATGGTCAATTAGTGGTTATTCATGATGATTCTGTAGATAGAACTACCAACGGTAGTGGCTTAGTCCATCAAAAAACCTTAGCCCAATTAACTGCCTTAAATGCCTGTACTCATTTTGGCTCTTGGCCACATGATGATGGTGTACCAAGTTTAGCAGCCGTATTAGGGTGTTTAGCTGACTTTGAACACTTACAGCTTGAGGTAAAAGTAAGCACACCTCAAGACTGCGCTATTGTGGCTCAACAACTGCCTATACTGTGCCAAGCCTTTGGCTCGCGTGTCGTCACCACGTCTTTTAATATTGATTATTTACGCTTAATGCAANNGGCTGTAAACTTATCGCACCAAATCATAAATTATTATATCTTGATTTGATACAACAAGCCCATCAACACGGTTTAATGGTGTCCACATGGACAGTCAACCAAACGCAACGCATGATTGATTTACAAAATATGGGCTTAGATAGCTTAATTACTGATTATCCTAGTTTGGCACTTAAAACACTTTAAATATCTAGGGGCTGTTGCTGTTTTGATTTAGCCCTCACCCCAACCCTCTCCCACAGGGAGAGGGAGTTCTCTCTCCNNGGAGAGAGCTAGAGTGAGGGAAGAATAGCCTCTAATGCCCACTCGTTATTTTTAATCCTAAAATACCTGCCACAATCAACAAAATGCACAAGATACGCGCCATATCACGCGGCTCATTAAATAATACAATCCCAAAAACGGTTGCGCCGACCGCACCTATACCTGTCCAAATAGCGTAACTTGTGCCTAACGGTAATGTTTTTTGTGCTAAAGCCAAAAAATACACCGAAGCTGCCATACCCACAATACAAAAAACCGAAGGCCACAATTTGCTAAAGCCCTCGGTATATTTCATGGTAACCGCCCATTGCACTTCAAGCACACCCGCAATCAGCAAATAAACCCATGCCATATAGCTTACTCTTTATTTCATTGCATCTTTAACTAATGGACTAGGGGTATTTTCGGTACTGTCGCATTTTTGAGTATCGCCACCACACACAGGGCAGTCTCTATCACCCATGATACGATTAAGACCACCACACGTACCCTTGAGTGGCTCTTTACCCATCATCACACCAACAGCCATCAAAACAATCATTAAAACTATTGCTACTAAAGAAACTAAAAAAATGGTCATGGTATGGCTGCTCCTAAAAAGGGTTTAAACTCAGCAGTATATTGTTCACTAAAACCCGTTGGCGTTTTAACTAAATAATACACCGCAATATGATTTTTTTGCGCGATGGTTATGCCCTCTTCTGCCCCTAATACATTAAGTGCTGTTGCCCACGCATCCGCATTGGCGGCTGTGTTCTCTTTAAAAANNCCGTCTATTTCGTGATAATTACGATACGAGCCAGACGTGGACACAATCGCGCCTTGCCCTAAACTTAATAATCGCTCAGGCAAGCCGCTGGCATCAGGTTTTTCTATGGCAATTTGCCATGCTTGGCCATTGGGCTTAATGCCTTGAGTGCGTAACGTACCTGCCACCGATAACATATAGCTTTTAACATGATACTTAGCGAGAACTTTTTGTAATTCATCCACCGCTACACCTTCACCAATAGAAGACAAGTTAATAAACACATCTTTTTGACGCTGCAATAGTTTTTTTTGCCTATCAACTGCCACATATTGCCAGCCTACCTTAGCACGTGCTTGGCTAATTTCGGCCTCNNTGCGGTGGTAATGGCATCAAATAACATCGGGCTTGTTGTTTGCCATTGCCCTATGGTTGATTGATTAAATTGCATTAACTCGGTATCAGGTTGATAGGTTGATAGAACCTTATTGGCATGATCTAGACTTTGTTGTAACTCTTGTTGAAGCTTTGGCGCGGATAAATCTTTAGGTAAAGCATCTATTTTAACCGCCCACGCCATGCTGTTATAAGCAATACCTGACAGCGTAATTGGCTCTTTAGAAGAAATACTAGAACAACTTAGTAGATAAAAAGCGACTATAAAAACAAATAAACAACGCATGATTAGAGGATTCGTAGTTGGGCTGTATGGCATAAATGAGAATATTACTATCTAAAATCATGTTTTAGTCTCTGCCAAATAATGACTTATCTTCACGTACTTTTTTTTGCCATGCTACAGGGTCTTTNNTTTTGCTCTAAAAACAATACAAAATCTAAGACTTCTGCTTGCTGATATTGTGGTAACAAATCAACGTGTTGTTGAATAATTTGTGCCAAACTCATATTAATCTCCTAAACAGAAAATTATGCTATCCCCATTATAAAACAAGGGCGTGATAAACACGCCCTTATTTTTTGCCAGTTACAACAAGACATTAACCGCCAAAATCATCCAACATGATGTTTTCTTTATCAACACCCAAATCGAGTAACATTTGAATAACCGCCGCATTCATCATGGGTGGGCCACACATATAAAACTCACAATCTTCGGGAGCTTGGTGATTTTTGAGGTAGTTCTCATACAAAACGTTATGAATAAAACCTGTATAACCTGTCCAATTATCTTCGGGTTGTGGTTCAGATAACGCCAAATGCCATTCAAAGTTAGGGTTTTCGGCGGCTAATTGGTCATACTCATCGGCATAAAAGGTTTCACGCAGTGAACGCGCACCGTACCAAAAGCTAATTTTACGCTTAGAATGCAAACGCTTTAATTGGTCAAACAAGTGCGAGCGCATTGGAGCCATGCCTGCACCACCACCAATAAACACCATTTCGGCATCGGTTTCACGCGCAAAAAACTCACCAANNGTCACTTTATCGCCTTTTTTGAGGTTAAATACCCAAGAAGACATTTTACCTGCAGGCACATCATGTAATTGACGTAACGGTGGCGTGGCAATCCGAATATTAAACTTGAGTAAGCCTTTTTCTTCGGGATAATTCGCCATCGAATAGGCACGAATGGTGGGTTCTGTAGTTTTAGCTTTAACGCTAAACAATTTAAACTTTTCCCAATCCTCGCGATATTCAGGTTGAATATCAAAGTCTTTATAATCCGCTTCATAGGCAGGTGCTTCGAGCTGCATATAACCGCCTGCACGAAAATGTACATCTTCGCCTTCGGGCAATTTAAGCACCAACTCTTTAATAAAGGTAGCCACGTTATCATTAGAAATAACGTCACACTCCCAACGTTTTACGCCAAAAAACTCTTCATCTA
>DDBM01000281.1 GCA_002333125.1 Moraxellaceae bacterium UBA2032
TCCCGTCATAGCCACCAAAATACTGTTGTAATATCAAAGCCTTGCAGAAATGCAGGGCTTTTTTATTTGTCACCAAAAAACAAAAGTGACCAAGAAGTGACTAGAACGTGACTAAAGGTTCTTTTTTGCGACCAGTCCACAAGAACACTAGATATCGCGCAGATGCGCGGCTTTACTCGCCTCTGGCGAACCCACAAGCAAAAGCGTTAAAGAGTGGCGGGTTCATTGGTTTGGCATGGCGCATGATTGCGACCGCAACACAAACCTAGCTCGATCGAACGGCAGCAAGTTAATCGCACCGCTGACTATGAAAAACCGACAAACTGAGACGATGATAAAAGCCTTAAAATTCCATATTTACTACACAAGCAGAGCCAATTGAGACAATGGCGAAAAGCGAACAGCCGCCATCAAGTGTGTTGGTGATAAGTGAGCATAACGCATGGTGACTTGTATCGAAGAATGGCCGAGTATCCTTTGTAAGGTCAATATGTCACCGCCTGCCATCATAAAATGCGACGCGAAGGTATGCCGTAGAATGTGCGTAAGCTGTCTCGGCGTATCAAAGCCACATCGCTCATAAGCCGAACGAAACGCCGAGCGACAAGACATAAATAAACGCCCACTGGGTAAGCCNNCTTTCGGCTTCGTCCCATCTTGCACCTGTCGCAAGACATAATAAGGCAACGGGATAAGCGTGATTATTGGTGCTTTTTTGACATTCATCCAAGAGCTTTTTAACGTATTCCAAAGAAAGAAACTGTAATTCCGTTTGGTCAGTTTTAATCTGCCGAATGGATGAAATAGGATTCTCGCCATGCCAAGCCCCCAAGCGTATGAGTTCCGAAAATACCGCCGATAAGTAACGCTGTTCATGATTGATTGTTTGAGGGGTGACTGATTTTAGGCGTTCTGTTCGATAATGCGCCCATGCTAATGAGTTGAACTCAGAGGCCGAAGGACTGCCTAGCCGCTCAACAATGGCTTGTGTACGTGCGTAACGNNTTTAGTGTTGAACCATGTAATTTTTGCCATAAATGCACTAAATCCATTAAGGAGTCTTCTTTTAGATTGGCCTTTGTGGGCTCTTGTAACATATCGCTTTCATAACGGATTGCTGCTGACTTTGTGGCAAAGCCTTTTTTACGAATGCGCTTTTTATCTTGGTAAAAATCAGCCGTCCATGTGCCACTAGTTTCTTTTCGTGCAACCATTAGCCACGCTCTCTTGTTTCTTTTATAGCGACGGGTTGAGGCTCAACAGGTACAGCTTGAGCAACTTGCTCAGACCTGAAAGGATCAAACGGCATACCATCCCCATCAACAACCGCAGCACATTGATCCATTGGGACAGACAAACTAGAGCCTTGTTGAGTAACACAACGANNAGCCGCTTTACCCAAAAAACCCGAAGCCAAATAAGCAGAAGTACCCCCAAGTAGCAGCAAAACAGAAAAAGCTATTACTAATTTGCGCGGAATTTTGAATTTATGCGTATCTACAGTAGTAGATTTATATTCTTTAAAAATGTGTTTAGGTAAGGTGAGGTGTTTTATCTCAGCCTCTTGTAAGACATGAAAATCATTAGGATCATCAATGCAGCGTTGCCATTTGCGTTGGGCAATTAAACGCGAGCCATAAGCACGATGATAGTGTACATGCTCACCGACCAACCGCCTAAAATGTATATCAATAAACATGGGGTGTTGAGTAGTACAGTAAAAATCTAATCCACGATGACGATGTGTTTCAAAATCAGTTACCCACTCAGGAGAAACGGCATCCTTACGCTTTGGCCGTAAAAACTGTTGAGCTTCATCACAAAAAATAGCAGAGCCGTCAGGGAGATGTACCCACTCTTCTAATGAATCTATTTTTTCAATATTATGCTTAGCATAATCAAGACCATTTACAGGCGTGGCATATTTAGGACGATTTTCTATTGCCAAAAAATCAGCCAAAGTAAAAGAAGTTTTACCAGCACCCGGAACGCCAGTGATTAGATAAAGCATTACAAACTACCACCAGCACCAGTACCGACACCTTTAAGCGAATTAGTGAGAGCTTTCATTGATGCAGTAGCAAACTTGAGAGCAGCACCAGCCATAATACAAGCAACTAACAAAGATACATGACGGGAAACTTGAAAAAAATCAAAGAACTGAGCAACGACAGGCAGTTGACCAGCCCAGCCACCTGTGGCAGTTGCGTCAGTAATTGCACGAGTTGATAATTGACTAAACAACGGCATAATAATTGTAGACATAAGATCATAAATTAAATAAGCCGCAGCACCACCAGCAACCAACCTAAACAACGGTTCAAAAAATATAGCCAATAATTTAAACATAGCTAGACCCTAACAAAAGAGGAATAAAGAATGCGTAAACACAAAAGATTGACAATTAAATGCAGCAAAAACCGCATTAACTGAAAAAATCGACGTAAAAACGTGATGTATTTACCTGCTTGATTTTTGACAATTTCAATTGAGCGGTGATAAGCAATCTTGGCTTCTTTCTCTTTAACCTTGATTCGTTGAGGTGTGGTTAACTCAGTTTTTAAGAAAGCGAAACAAGGATAAGCCCCTAGAAAATAATCACTTGGAGTCAATAAAATATCAAAAGGGATAACACGGTCAGAACTCTTTAATTCAACCTCAGCACGACACCAAGAACTTTCTTTGTCACCTTCTTTTTTGCCTTTTTCATAAAAGCGGGTGAATTTTCCAGAGTCACGACAGCCGATGTATAGGGTTCGTCCTTTACCACTTGGTCTATGCCAATTACCACGCCGTTCGATGTTGGGGTCACGCGCGCCACAGGATAAAGTGCGTTCATGCCATTGAGCTTCTGCCCAATCAACGGTGATATATTTGCCTTCAAAATCATCATGAGCCAAATCAACACGGGTTAACGTAGGACGAACAGCAACCGTATTTAGAAAAATATTAAGACGACGTTCCCAACCCATTTTGGCATTAAGACAGCCAGTACCATTCAAAACAAACATCATCGTTCGACGCTGACCGCCAAAACACACAAAGCCGAACTTATCACCAAGTACCCATGAATTTTTATAGAAATTCATTATTTTTTGATTATCGCCAGTTATGCCAAAACCAAATATCTTTTCACAGAGACGGGAAGCCTCAAGAATGAATTCTGATGTGTGTTGAAAAA
>DDBM01000017.1 GCA_002333125.1 Moraxellaceae bacterium UBA2032
TTCCATTAGTTACCCTTTTAATGGTTTTGGCAGTTCAATCTTTAAAACAAAAAATGCCCCATCAGCAAACGGGGCTTTATTGCTCAAGTGACCGAACCTAAAAAGACTTCCACAGTTTATAACCACCATAACCTAATACTGCGACAGCTGCGGCAGGCCAAGCTGCGGCAGCAGCAACAGCCATGACTCCTCCACTGACCCCTGCACCACCAGCTGCAATGGCACCACCACCTAATGTGGCAAGCGCGGAACTCGTAGCTGCAGCTCCGCTTAAACCAGCTGCTTGAGCTACTGCTATAGCACTCGTATATACCATTCCTGCATTTGCCACTCCTGCTGCAGCACCACTAGCTACGGCTGCACCAATAGCAGTCTTATCATTACCGTAATCAAAATTCGCCATGATTTTTTTACTCTGTGTGTTGGGTTGATAATGTGAAATTTACCTCATATTTGCATCACATGCAATATGAACATAAAAAAATAAATTAATATTTTTTAGGAATATGGTACTATATAAAAATAAGATATGGGGAGTTGATTATGAATATGCCTAACGTTATGACTACATATCCCGCAGTTGTAGGGGCTTTTTTATCTATACGACGTAAAGAGCTAGGGCTTTCGCAAACACAGTTAGCCACGGCAGTCGGTTTAACCGTTTCGACATGGTCTCGAATTGAAAACGGTGAGTCAGCTTTAACTATTGAGCAACTCGCTCAAGCAGCTCAAGCACTAGGTTTAACGCCAGGCTCGTTATTACAGACTATAGATACGGCAATAACTGAATTACATGAAAAAGGTATTGGAACAAATGTTGAACGTGCAAGTGTTCAAGAAATTAGTGCTGCTGGATCCATACCTTTAATTGGTGCAGGTCTATCAAGTGCTGTGGCAGCAGGTGGTGGTGTCATTGCAGCTGGAGCTAGTGTTGCAGCAGCACCTATTGCTCTTGGTATCGCTGCATATGGGCTGTATAAGTGGCTTAGAGACTAAGTTACCTTGTAAATAACTTTATTATCTTCTTCTGTTGAAAAGTGACATCGTCGGGATAAAAAATGTAATTACTTGTTGCTAGTATCCAACTAAAAGAGGGTTACCAAATAACTGATAGCTACTAAGGCAACAGAGTCATCACCCCACCCACTCCGCCGACAAACTCTCCGCCTGTTGCAGCACCAAGTTAATCGCCTCTTCCTGCTGATCAGGTGGATATTTATACTTCCGTAAAATGCGCTTAACCAATAGCCGTAACTTGGCGCGTACACTGTCGCGCTTTTCCCAATCGACACTGATATTCTTGCGTAGGCTTTCGGTCAGCTCAAAAGCAATAGCGCGTAAAATATCATCACCCAGCTCGCGTACCGAGGCTTCGTTATTAGCAAGCGCATCATAAAAGGCTAATTCATCATCGTTTAGCCCAAGTGTTTCACCACGACTGGCCGCTGCTTGAAACTTCTTAGCCATGTCGATCAGTTCTTCAATCACTTGTGCCGTTTCTATTGAGCGGTTTTGATAGCGTTTAATCACATTGGTGAGCAAATCCGAAAACTTCTTTTCTTGGGAAACATTGGTTTTAAAACGGCTTTTTATTTCACCTTCCAATAAGCGTTCTAACAGTTCAACAGCCAAATTGCGCTCTGGCAAGTGGCGTATTTCATCTAAAAAGGCTTCATCCAATAAACCAATATTGGGTTTTTCTAAACCAACAGCATCAAAAATATCGACCACATCTTCAGAAACAATGGCTTGACCAATAATTTGCCGAATCGCCAGTTCGCGCTCTTCGTTGTTGAGTTTCTTTTGGCTCAACTCGCGCTTAGTCAGTAATACTTTTACCGCCTGAAAAAAAGCGACTTCTTCGCGGACTGCTTTGGCTTCATCCAGCGTACAACACAAGGTAAAAGCTTTGCTCATGGCTAAAGTGGTATCAGCAAAGCGTTTTTTGCCATCCTTTAGCCCTAAAACAAAGTTAGCGGTTTGTGCCAATAATTTGTGGCCACCTGTTAAAAAACCACTGTAGTCAAAACCATGAACCATGCCATGTAGTACATCAAGCTTTTCGGCTAATACCGCGTAGGCTTCGCTGGCATCGACTGTCGGGCGGCCTCGGCCTTTGCTGTTGGTATATTCTTTAATCGCGGCCTTGAGTTCATTCGCAATACCGATGTAATCCACCACTAGACCGCCCTGCTTATCCTTAAACACCCGATTAACACGGGCGATGGCTTGCATGAGGTTGTGGCCTTTCATGGGCTTATCAACATACAAGGTATGAACACACGGCGCATCAAACCCTGTGAGCCACATATCACGGACAATGACGATTTGTAGTGGGTCTTTGGGGTCTTTGAAGCGTTTTTCTAGGCGTTTTTTAACGTAGTGCGAGTAAATATGTGGGCGTAATAAGGCTTTGTCGCTGGCACTGCCTGTCATCACAATTTTGATTGCGCCCTGTTCTGGGTCGTCGTTGTGCCAATCGGGGCGTAGTTTAATAATGGCATCGTATAAGTGAACGCAAATTTCACGGCTCATGGCGACAATCATCGCCTTGCCTTTTTGTGCTTGGTTACGCTCTTCAAAATGCGTCACTAAATCGGCGGCAACTTGAGTAATACGCGGTGCAGCACCCACGACACTCTCTAACGCAGCCCAACGGCTTTTTAATCGAGACTGTTCATTTTCTTCTTCATCTTCGGCTAATTCATCGACTTCTTCGTCGATATGCGGTAATTCGCTTTCTTTTAGTCCTAATTTAGCCAAGCGTGATTCGTAATAGATAGCGACTGTTGCGCCATCTTCTTTGGCTTGCTGCATATCATAAATATGAATGTAATCACCAAAAACGGCGCGAGTGTCGCGGTCTTCGCTGGATACGGGCGTTCCTGTAAAGGCAACAAAGGTGGCATTAGGCAAGGCATCGCGTAGATGTTGAGCATAACCGACTTGATAACTTTCTTGATAATTGGCTATAGGCTCAGCCACCATCAATTGCTCATGTTCACCATCAACATAAGCATCATTAGCGGCTTTGGTGTGGCGTGTGCGTCTGACTTTTAATTTGGCATTAAAGCC
>DDBM01000192.1:0-4353 GCA_002333125.1 Moraxellaceae bacterium UBA2032
TAAGGCTTGTTGATACGTGGCTTGCATTGAATCCCAAGCACGTTGCTGCATATTTAAAATGCTTGGCATTTTGCCAATATGGGCTTCGTACCCCATCAAACCAGTTATTTTTAATTGCGAATTATATTTAGCGGCTTTAACCGCACTCGCTAAGTTTTGCATTTGGGTAAATCCACCACGATGCAAACCCACGTCAATTTCAAAATTCACATTCAACATTACATTAAATTGCGCTGCTAATTGGGTGTATTCATTTAGACGCTCTATAGAATCAATTAACCATTGAATTTTGGGCAATGCCGCACGATTAGCGTCTACTTTAAGCCACTCTTGCACCGCTAAGGCAGCTATTGGCTTTCCTAACAAAAAATCGCCTTGTGGATACTGTGCTAGTACGGTGCTTAGCATAGGCAAGTTAAACACCATAAAACGCTGTGTGTGCAAACGAGTGCTTAAATAATCTAATAAGGCCAAACTAGGTAAAGACTTAACCACCAAACGAACAGGCAATGCAGGTTGTTTTTGTGCGATATTTTGTTGTACTTGTTGAATATTATGCTCAAGGGCGTGTTTGTCTATCACTAAGGTAGGTTGAGCCAAACCTGCTTTTTTTAATGCTTGTGTTAAGCCTACAAAATAAGCGTTATGTGGTGCGCCATTATCGTGAGGTTTAAGTAAGGCTGCCCCACCTACGATGACACCACAACCTGTTGCTACCATTAATTGTCGTCTAGATAGACTCATGCCACACCCCAAATTTTTTGGGTGTAGCTATTTAATAATTTACCTTGAGGGTCGAGTTGTTGACGTATGGCTTTAACTTGCTGCCATTGTGGGTACAGTAAGGCAAAATCTTTGTCGCTCAAAGAGTGTAATTTGCCCCAATGCGGCCGCCCACCGTAACGCTTTAAAATGGGTTCTATTAAGGTATATAAAAACTGATAATCATCTTCATAATAAGCATGAACCGCAATTGAGCCTGTATCTTGTTGATAAAATGGCGATAACCATGCGTTTTCATCGCCTTTAATAACCCTTGCTTCTATGGGAAAAAACACATCATGGCGTTGACTTTCAATCACCGCAATCACTTCTTTTAAAGCAGGTAATTGTGCGTCTAAGGGTAAGTGATACTCCATTTCGTGAAACCTTACCGAACGCTCCGAAGCCAATAACTTCCACGCATAATCCACAGCGTATTCTGTACCATGATTATCGGCCACCATTTGAGCAATCCGTTTACGCAAACTTGGCGACCAACCCACATAATCGCGGAGCTTTTTTAAATCCATGAGCGAGTCCATGTCTTTATCTACACCACGTGGCGTAACGGCTTTGGTAGTTTGATTATGTAACACCTTCATGGCCAAGCCCGTAAACGGAATATAAAAAAACTCCGCATTACGATTTTTTTGATATAAATCCGACCATTCGGCTAACAAGTTTTCTAAGGGCAACATGGTGACTTGACGTTCGGTATAGGCCAATGGCCAGTTTTCTAGCGTGTATTCTGTGACTACGCCAAAACTACCCAAACCCACCAAAGCCGCATGAAAAATATCGGCATTTTGACTTGTGCTGCAATTTAACTCTTGGCCTTGTACTGTTAACAATTTAAACGACTGTACGCGCCCATGTAAGGCAGGCAAGGTGTAGCCGCTACCGTGTGTACCTGTGGCTATTGCCCCTGCTAAGGTTTGCTTATTGACATCGGGAATATTAACCATATCTTGGCCAATACTTTCTAAAAGTTGACCAAGCTGCTGTAAACGCGTACCTGCCTTAATAACGGCGGTATTTTTAGCTTCGTCGTGACTCACTAAGCCCGAAAAATTATCTAAAGCCAATAACGTACCGTTGGTGGCACATTGGCCGTTAAACGAATGCCCTGCGCCTACACAGCGAATCGGCGCTGTGGCATTGGCTAGGGTTGTTTTGAGTTCATCAAGTGTATTGGGTGCGAGTCGTTGGCTTGGATAGGCGTGTTCACTTCCCGACCAGTTTTGCCAAATATAATGGCCTTGAGCATCTTGAGCAGCAGGTATAATTTTAGCAGGTGCTTTATAGCAAGCAGGCAACATTAAACTGGCACTACTTGCGGCAGTAAAACCTAAAAACTGACGACGATTAAGCATAATTATTTAGCCTCATTCCTCTTTTAAGATGTTCCCTCTCCTAATTTAGGGGAGGGTTAGGGTGGGGTCTCTTATTTTTTAGTTTGAGCAGTAGCCATATAAACAATCATTGCTTCAAAATCGGGTGGTGTACAGGTAGTACATAAACCACCTGCTGGCATGGAGTTAAAACCTTGCATGGCATGTTGTACCAAGGTCGGCAAGCCTTGCTCTAAACGCTTGTTCCACGCGGCTTTATCACCTACTTGTGGTGCAGGATTACTGCTACTGGCATGGCATATAGCACAACTTTGCGCAAATAGTTTGGCCTGTTGCTCATTAAGACTCACTGGTAGCGGTAAAGTACTTTTGTTATCACAGGCACTCAATACAAGCACAAGACTTGATAACAGTAAAAAAATAAGTGTTTTCATAATGGATAAATAAGAAGTATTGTTGTTAGCCTATCCTAAGGCTTTATAGCTTTTTATGCGAGTACGCTTTAGGACATTTTTAGGGGATATTAGCGGCCATTTTCTTGCTAATCATTTACAGATTCTTTATTTTAAAGCTTAGTTCATAGTGGCCAATCGGTAATCTTTAGGCGACACCCCCACCCAACGGTAAAATGCTCGTCTAAAACTGGCTGGCTCGCTATAGCCCAAAACAGCCGCCATTTGTTGAATAGTCACTTGTTTATTGCTAATTAATAGCTGCGCTAACTGTTGGCGCACTTGATCAACTTGTTGTTGATAATCTGTGCCTTGAGCTTGCAAACGCCGTCTTAAGGTACGCTCCGACATTGCTAAACGTGCCGCAACCTCTTGCATACTTGGCCAATAATTGGCTTTTGCCTTAATCAGTTGTTGTACTCGTAGCACAATATCATCTACCACAACGACAGGCTCTTGACTCAACAACTGCTGACATAAACTTAATAATTGTTTGGCCGTTAACGCGTTGGCTGTTTTTAAGGGCAAAGACAACACGCTACTGTCAATTTCAAACAAACAATCATCTTGCTGATACTGAATAGGGCAACGCAAATACGCAACTAAGTCGGCATGATAACTAGGTTGTTGCCCTCTAAAATGCACCAATAAAGGGCTAAAATCTTCGCCCATAAATTGACGCGCAATTTGGGTAAAACCAATGACTAATTCTTCGGGCGCAAACTGGCTTAACGCAGGTAAAGGATAATCTAAGGTAGCCACAATCTGTAATTTATCAGTGTATGGGCGTGAACTTAGCGTCATAAAGCTACTTGTTAGCCTGTAGTAATTTAAGCCCATCTCTATTGCTTGCCCTACCGTTGCCGCACTTAACATGGCATGACCCAATACCCCATAACTGGCAATAGTTAATTGTTGGGCAAAAGCAAAACCTAAGTCATTACGTTTGCTATATTGATATAAATAGGACACAAGATGTTCATATTGCTGCGCCGATAGGCGACAATCATCGGCATACAACTCGTCAATGACAGCAAAAGACAATACCTCAGCCAATTTTGTTGGCTTAATAGCGCAAGTTTTTGCCCATTCAACCAAGGCAATGGCAATATAAGCAGGAATTACTGGTGCAGACATAAAGCACAACGACTCAATACAGTACAGGCATTGCCTAACTTAACACACACAGGCGATTGTGCCAAAGCACAGCCTCACTGACTCATTTTAGGAGCTTTTATGCTACCCAACCCCATTACTCGACTATTACCTTTTATTAAAACGGGCGGCCATCGGGTATCTGTTCCTCGTGACTTAAACACTATTACTACCATTAATCGTGACCGTGAATGCTCACCGCAAAGCGTAGGAGTTAATCCTGCTAACATTGAACGTATTTGGCAAAGCGTGCAGTCATACTATAAAACGGGCTTACACCCTGCCATTACTTTAGTAATTCGTCATAAAGGACAAATTGTGATGAGTCGTGGCTTGGGTTATAGCCATGTGGGTGCCGCAGGTGAAGCACCTGATGATGGCTCGGTACTGGCAACAGCTGACTCCCCTTTATGTTTATTTTCGGGTTCTAAAGCCATTAGTGCGATGTTGGTTCATAAATTAGCCGAAGAAGGCAAACTCGACATTAATGACCGCGTCAGCAAATATATTCCCGAGTATGCCTCACATGGTAAACACCTCACCACCATTCATGATTTACTAACTCATAAAGCAGGCATTCGTATTATGCCATTGAGCGACCCTAGCCCTGAGTTAATGTTTGATTTTGATAC
>DDBM01000192.1:4450-23957 GCA_002333125.1 Moraxellaceae bacterium UBA2032
GCCGCTAATATTTATTGCAGTGCCGAAGAAATATGTCGTTTTTATCAAATGTTATTAGATAAAGGCCAATGGCAAGGTCAGTCTGTGTTTACGCCTACAACCGTGGCTAATGCTACACGCCGAGGCCAATTATTGTTTGACCATTCGGCTAAAGCACCCATGCGTTATTCGGCAGGTTTTATGACGGGCGAAAAACTATGGAGTATTTTTGGTGCCAATACCGCGCAAGCCTTTGGTCATTTGGGCTTTATTAATATTTTGTGTTGGGNNGTGATATTTCGGTGGCATTTTTAAATACAGGCAAATCGCTTGCACCCGAAGGCTTTGTGGGTTTTGCTAATGTGACCACAACCATTAGCGCGGCTTTTCCTGTGATTAAGTAGCAGACCTATTGCCTTTCAATACTTATACTAAGGGTGAACACATGCGTTCACCCCTACAGAATTGTAAGCTGGCTTTTATTTTGCCTTTAATTGCACTGCTTTTTCTTTTTTATCTTCTGTCGCTGGTAGTATTTTAAACTCTACGTCTAAACCAATAGTTAGTTTTTTTATAATTTCTTCTGTCGTATTTACTCGAAAATAAACTGATTTATTACCGTTAAACTTAATGAATCCGTCTACACCTTTTTCGTCATTATGTAAAATTCGATCAATTTTTCCCGTTTGTCGTTGATTAGTATTTTGTCTCTGATTATTCGGTTGTGGATTAAAACTACTCCAATATTTTTTTAATTCACTTTTCAAATCTTGTAATTTATCAACAGCAATAGCCGTCTTCTCGAATTGAGATAATGCTGTTTGCAACTTTGATGGAATACTCCATTCTTCTTTTGTTCGTATTAATTGCGATAATGAAAAGTGCTTGAAAGCCAAGTCATTCTCTTGTTTTGATTTTAAAAGTTCACCTAACAAATATAATAAGTCAACTTTATATTCCAAATCTCCAAAATTATTTATTGCAGAAATTGCATAATTGAATGCTTTTTCATTGTCGCCAGCTTCTTGATATAGTACAGCCAATTCTTTTTGAATAAACCACTCTTTTTTTCTTCGTAAAACCTGTTCAAGTTCAGCAATTGCATCCGCAGAATTTCCTAGATTTTTTTTCGATAATGCCACTCTTCGAGCAAACCAAATATCATTTGAATAATGAAATAACTCAAAAATATTAAGTGCTTGTTTTGAGACTTCATAACATTCTTGAAACATTCCTAACTTCATAAGTGCTTTTGATTTATAAGCAAACCAATTTTCTTTATCTGATGCTAATTCCATTGATTTTTTCTGCCCCTTTCTTTCTACTTCAATAGTTCTACAATCTGTATGAAGCAATTCGGGTGAAATCAAGTCGCAAAAATCACTAATAAATTTCCAATTAGTATTCGGTTTCTTTTTTTCTGCTTTCAAAACCAATGTGAATAAGTTTGAAACAACTGAATATGCAAAGTCATTATTAATATTTATAATTAGTGGCAAATAATCTTCAATCTTAAAAACAATTTCAGACTTAGTATAATGATGGTTACTTGTACTTTCAATGTCCTCATCATCAAACATCTCGACTTCATTTTGGTAGCTATCATATAACTGATTTTCGGCCTTGAGTTTTGAATACAAAAGCCAACCGTAAGCAGTTAAAATAATTTCGTTAGTATCTCTATCAATATTTATTTTGTATAACTCTAAAAACTTAAAAACACTATCGTAATGTTGAGTTTGACGCAATGCAGTAATTATTGCTGAAATTAAATATACATTAGACGCAATTTGCTCACTTGTAAATTTAGCTTTATTATCTTTAAAATACCTTAATGTCTCAGAGAACTTTTTCTCTTTATTTAGTTTAGATATAGCTTGACTAAAATCAAATAATGAAGTCATAGTTTACGCCTTGATTTTGTTAATAGAATTTACAAAACAAATCCATAATTCTTGATTAGAGTAATACTTTGCAGTTATTTTACTAAAAAAACCATCCCCGTTATAATCAACCTCCAAGTCAATTTCTTCTTTTTTATTGCATAATTTAATCTTATCCTTAAAATTAGTTTGAATAATTTGACTAAAAAATAAATTATTCTGCATCAATACGTTTGAAAGATTTTCATATTCATTTTTCCGCCAAAGGTCTTTGATAATGCCAAAATTAAAAGAAATACTTTTTGATTTTAGATGCTCAATAATTTCACTCCCAAAAACATTATCTCCACCTGTTAATGTAGGGAACTTAAATTTTCCTTGACCATTGTAGCTGAATGAAATAATAGTTGTTTTTGTATTGCTTTTTAGATAATAGCGTTCCTGCCAGTTTAGACTTTCAACTCTGTCTATTTCTATGTTAATTAGTTTGCTTAAAACAAAGTCTTTAAATTCTGTTAAGCAGTTTTCAATTTCTTTGCTTTCGGCAATATAAAAAAATTCGTTCGCTGCAGAACCATTATTACAATCAATGAGTTCTATTTTATCAAAAGGGCTTATTGGTTTGTAATTGATTAAAGAAACTTTTTTCCTTGCTCTGCTAATTCCAGTATAAAGCCACCTGAAGTGATTTTCATTTGTTGTTCCTGCTTTCTCAACATTAAAAATTACTTCTTGCCACTTGTAGGACATTGACTTATGAACGGTCATTGCCCACCCAAACCTTAACAGCCCAGAGTTTTTAAACTTATAATATTCGGTTGATGGATCTTTTCTTAAATCTCTTTCGATTCTTTTTTTATAAGCATCTTTTGCTTTCGAGATTATATTTTTCAGATGAACTTCTTCCTTATTTAGATTCTTCTTTCTACTTGTTCCTTTTAGCAGTTGTATTAGAAACTCATTGTTTTCATTTCTAAATTTACTATAAATAGTGTCGTTTGCGAGGTTTAAATATTCAAAAGACTTTTCAAAAGGATTGCTTTTTTTGGCTTTATCAAACTCTCTATTGAGTATTATTCTAAATAAGATAAGTTCATTTTTAGAAAGTTCGGCTTTAGGGTTCAATCTGTAATTTTCAAGACTCAATAATTTTATTTTATCCCCAGATTCTATTAAAGTTATCTTGATTTCTCTAAACTCTATCGAAGTAAATTCGTCTTTAATTTTCTTTGTTTCTCGAAAATATGGTTCAGGCATTGCAGAATCAACAATTGCAAATTGACCATTATATATCCTTTTTGGTTTTGCAAATGGGTCATTTTCTTTAGCTGTTTCAATATTATTATTAAACAAAACTAAATCTCCATTTGCAATATCATTACCATTTTGTATAATTGATTTTTTAATCCAGTAATTAACTTCTTGTGATTTTTCATTGCTAGAGCAAAGTATATGACACTCAATTTTATTGTGAATAATATTAGAAACCACTTTTGCAACATCTTCTTTTTGTAAAAAGCAAAAGTTATCATCAGTAACAAATTGAAGTGAATTAAAATATTTGGTGCGAATTTTATCAACACAAAATAATGCCTCCTTATTGATTACAGAAAAATCGGGTTTATCTAATAGTTGGTAAGCGTTAGTTTTTAATTTATACGCTGCTTCTAAATACAAAGAATTTAAAGGCGATTCATCCGTTTTCCCTAGTTGAAGTTGAAAGGGATCGCCAATGAAAATTATTTTTCTTTTAGTATTTGTCGAATTTATGAAACTTAAAAAATCTTTAAGTAAATAGCCAGTTCCAAAAATTAGGTCAGTTGATTGATTAAAGGAATCTGAAATAAGTTGAGACTCATCGACGATGAATAAAGCATTGTCTGAGTTATCACAGTTTTTTAAGGAGATTTGTTCAATTTGTAACTCTTCAGAATCGTTAGCTTTGTCTACTTCTTCACTATTTTCATTGCCCTCGTTTTGCTCGTCTTCCTGCTTGTTGTTCTTTTGTCCGCCATAAATGTATGAGTAAATACTATTTACTTTTTCTAATCCACTAATTGTAAGCAAATTATTTGCCACACGACTTGAAGAAGCAAAAACTTCAGTTTCCTGTATTCCTAAATTAAAAGCAATTTCTTGAATAAAAGGAATCAGATATGATTTGCCACTATTTGTAGTTCCTTGTAAAATAAAAACTTGTTGTTCAGGACTTTCTAAAAATGTCTTTATTTCATTTAGTGCTGAATACTGGTCAGGATGTAGCTTTTTAAAATCAAGAACTTCCGACCTATCAGCAAACACTTTTAACTTATCCTCAAGCGGTTTATCATCAAACTTAAAGTTGTCAGCACGAAATACTTTTTTAAACGCATCATAAGAGCGTGGTGAGATGTTTACATATTTGTCTGAAACATCAACAATATCAGATATTTTTTCTATAAAATTAAGCCTGTCTATAATCCAAAATGCCAACTCTTTTGTATTTGGAATCTCTCTATTAAGCTCAATTTCTTTTTGAAAACAAACAACACTTATGATGTGTCTACAATCTAAACTATCTTTTTCGTCCAAATTTTTAGCGATATGATTATGAAACACTTCTGAAAATCGTCTTTTCTGGTTTTTTAATTGAATGAACGGATTTATGGAGCTACCGCCTTTGACTTGGTCACCACTTGCGTTTGTCCAAATGCCATATTCAAAATCTTTTTCGTTTGGTAAGTTTATTTTACCGCCAAAATTTTTGAAGTCTATGATACAAACAGCTTGGTCTGTAATAAGTAAAGCATCAATTTGAAGCCTTTCATCTATGTCACAAAATGGGCTGCCAATTAGAAGTCCAGAGCGTCCATTATCCACGAAAGACTTATGCAGACACCTTGCAAAATCTCTAAAAAACGTGTTTTCATAATTTCTAGAGAATGTATTTTTTCTAACTTCTAACATAGACTCGCTCCTTAAAATCTACTAAGTACAATAACAATCGTATTATCAATTACCAAATCTAAGATACTGCTCGAATGTACGCAGCTTTATCAATTACGTCAATGTGTTATAACAACATTAATTAGCACTAAGCAAAAGTTGACCAACATGACCAACTCCGACTAAAATACAACCAACACAAGAGGTTGCCGTCATGATTATCAACATTGCCGAAGCCAAAGCCCATCTATCACATATTATTGAGCGTGCCTACAATGGCGAAAAAATCACCATTGCAAAAAACAACTTGCCATTGGTTGACTTAATTCCCCATCAACAAACAACTAAACGCCAATTAGGTATTGCTAAAGGGTTAATTCATTATCACGATGATATTTTTACAACTGACCAAGAAGAGATAGAGGCATTTTACGACTCTAAACTTGAGCCTTAAATATAAAAAATGCGTATATTATTAGACACACATATTGTGTTGTGGGCATTAGATGCGCCACAAAAGCTCACAACCAAACAAATAGATGCACTGCAAAACCCTGCTAATCAAATTTTTGTAAGCAGTATTAGCATTGCAGAGCTTATGATTAAATGTTCGATTGGCAAACTTAGCATAGATGTCAATTTACTAGACCTGATTCAACAAATGGGCTTTGACTATTTAGACTATACACCGCAAGATGCTTTAGGCCTAAAGGACTTACCTTTTATTCATCGTGACCCATTCGATAGAATGTTAATTACTCAAGCCAAACATCATCGTTGTATATTTATGTCTAACGATGCCATTATTCAACAATATGATTGCAACATATTTTAGCTAGCAAAGCTGCACTCACTCACAACAAAAAACAATCCCCTACTCGCTCAAGTTTTCATACAGTTGTATAGTTAGGTTTTAGATTTACACACGAGAAAACTATAATGAGCATGNNCGTATTGGTACTTTAGCTTGGAATACCCACCGTCATTACGAACTTTATTTTGGCATTAGTGGTATTGGTGCAATTACCCACACCATTAACCCGCGCTTATTTCCCGAACAAATTATTTATATTATCAATCATGCTGCTGACCGCTTTATTTTTGTTGATTTAACCTTTTTGCCCTTGCTAGAAGCCGTCGCAAGCCATATTAGTAAGGTTGAAGGTATTGTGGTTTTAACCGATAAAGCAAACATGCCCTCCTCTAGTAAATTAAATAATTTGCTATGTTATGAAGACTTAATTGCCGATATGCCCAGCGAGTACACATGGCCATTAGTAGACGAAAACAGCGACACCGCCTTATGTTATACCTCTGGCACCACAGGCCATCCTAAAGGGGTGATGTACACGCAACGCTCTACCGTGTTACATGCAATGGCTGCCGCACAACACAATGCGCTTAACATTACCGAAGACACCGTTTTATTGCCCGTTGTACCCATGTTTCACGTTAACGCATGGGGAACACCCTATGCCGCCACCATGACAGGCGCAAAACTGGTATTTCCTGCACACGGCATGGACGGTGCCTCGTTATACGAATTAATTAACGGCGAGCAAGCCAATTTATTATTAGGCGTACCAACGGTGTGGTTAGGCTTGCTTAACTATTTAGACTCAATTAACGCCAAACTTGACTCGGTGCAAAATGTGGTGGTGGGTGGCTCGGCTGCGCCCTTGTCGATGATTAAAGCCTTTGAACAAAAACACGATGCCTTTTTGATTCACGCATGGGGCATGACCGAACTCAGTCCTTTAGGCACAGTCAATAGCATGAACCGCCATATGGCTGCCCTCTCCTTAGAAGAACGTTATCAAAAACAACTCAAACAAGGCCGCCCTGTCTATGGCGTAGAAATTAAAATTGTTGATGATAACGGCACAGAATTAACGCGTGATGGCAAAGCCTTTGGTCGCTTATTGGTTAGAGGCCCGTGGGTGGTAGATGGTTATTATTTGAATGATGATAAAAAATCCTTTGTAGATGGTTGGTTTGACACAGGTGATGTGGCTACGATTGACCCCGAAAATACCATGCAAATTGTTGACCGTTCTAAAGACGTGATTAAGTCAGGTGGCGAATGGATTAGCTCAATTGATTTAGAAAATGCGGCGGTGGGTCATCCTGCACTTAAAGAGTGTTGTGTGATTGGGGTGTATCACCCTAAATGGGATGAACGCCCGTTGTTATTAGCGATTGCTAACGAAGGTGCAAACGTGACTCAAGATGAAGTGATTGCCTTTTTGAGTGATAAAGTCGCCAAATGGCAATTACCCGATGCGGTGGTATTTGTGACTGAACTGCCTCACACGGCAACAGGCAAACTATTAAAAACAGGCGTGCGTGAAACCTATAAAAACTATTTGGTAGAAAAAGGGTTGGTTTAGGCTTTAATTAAGCAAACTTTTTGACTCCGCTCAAGGAATGTTTTTACGTTGGCTGAGCGGAGTCGTGGTGGCTGAGCGGAGTCGAAGCCAAATTCACTCACCAACAACCATGCCTTTATCCCACAACAACTTAAAGCCTTGTTTAATACTTTGCAGCAAAGACTCAGGCGCACCCATCTGTTGTAATTGCTGCAAAATTTGCTGCACACTCATTGTGCCGTTAACATATTCAAACAACGCAGCAAAACCCTCAGGCAATTCTAAGCTTACATGGTCGATGCTTGGGTCACTGTCTGATAGCACACTCACTTTTGCTTTAACCACTAATAAACGCGTATCGGCTTGCTGCCATAATCGCTGCCGCTCAACAGCAAGCAAAGGTGTTTTATTTAAATATCGCCACAACTCTGCACCCAAAAATGGACACAAAGCTTTTTTTAATATGCCATAAGAAAGAGGAATCATTGCCGCACTAACATAGGGAGCTAAAGTGATTTTTTTATGTAGCCAATCCTCTGAGCTTAAAACGGGTGCTTGATATTGCTCGCTTAAAATGCTGNNCTATCTACCAAGTGCTTGACCAATGCCAAACCGCCACCTACTGAAGACAGCAAACTAAAAGTTAACGGAAAACTCCGACACCATTGCGCCAAAATCAAGTCAACACGCACCCGTGCATCTAAGGCTAAACCATGTGGATTGATGACAGAAAAATCGGCTAACTCTTCTGTGCTCAAGCTATATTCAATTAAAGCTGTTGTAGAGTTTTTAATAAACTTTTCGCGTAATGGTGTATCAAACAACAAATCAAATAAAGCACGTTCTTGCTCAAAAAAACTCATAATGGCTTCTCCTCCCTCACCATTTGGGAGAGGGTTGGGGTGAGGGTCGCCACTAATTTTGCATTGCTGCTATGACGCATCACTAACTGCCTTAGTTTGGCCAAAACACGTAAAATTTCTTGCTCATCACTCACGCCTTCGCACTCATAACATACTGCTTTTAAATTGGGTAACTTAGGCAGCAAGTCAATTAACATCGTCCAAGTTTGCTCAACAACAGCACATTCATGAGCATCAACATACACTGCGCCCTCTTCACTTTGACGCACTCGACCACCTGCAATATGCACTTCAATGACACGCTCAGCACAAAAGCCATGCCACTCATTTAAAATGCGTTTACCGCTGGCCATTTCGTAAGACACCAAATGCCCCATATCCAGCAAAATAGCACAATCGGCTTGCTCGGCTAAACGAGCAAAAAAAGTCATCAATGGCATGGTACCCACAACAAAGGTCATGGGCGGTGGTTCAATAGCCACAGGAACAGGCATAAACGCTTGTACCTCTTGCACACGTTCTATGGCTAATTGCAACGAGGCCTCATTTAAAATAGGCGGGATAAAATAGCCTAATTGCGTGGAGTAGCTTTGCCCTGCTTGCCAAAAGCAATAAGCACAATCTTGAGCAAACCATGCTGACTTTACGGTGCTGATATGATGCGCGGCTGTTTGTAACCACGCGCTGTCATTGGCAAAAGAACCACAAAAATTGATATACGACGGATGATATAACACAGGTACGCCTGCACTATGAATCCGTTCTACTTGGGGCAACACACTTTGCACGTCAACCAAACCTGCATACTCTATAAAACTTGCACCTTGTGGATGCGTTGCAAGAGCAACAGGGTCTGGCTTTGAGGCTAAACTTAGGCTGAGGCCAACGCCTAAAATGGGGAGTTGAGATAAAGTCAATTTAATCACACTAAAAAATAACAAGGCAATAGCCCAACTTTACCATAAAATAGAAAAACTTCTTTTATTGATACTTGCACTTGCCATGTCCCTACTCATCTGCCCCCTGTGTCGCACCGCTTTAACACACCAAAACAAAAGCCAACGCTGCGCTAACGGCCATAGTTTTGATGTTGCCAAAGAAGGCTATATTAATTTACTACTGGTTCAACAAAAAAAATCTAAAGAACCCGGTGACAACCCAGAGATGGTCAAAGCACGGCGCGAGTTTTTGCAAGCAGGCTATTATCAACCTTTGTGTGAAGCCGCAAGCCTATTACTTGCCCCACTCAATGCGCAATATTTACTGGATATTGGTTGTGGCGAAGGCTATTACACCCAAGCCTTTAGCCAATTTATACCCCATATTATTGGGCTAGACATTGCCAAACCTGCGGTGCAATTAGCCGCCAAAAAACATCCTAACACCACATGGTTAGTGGCCAGTAGCGCACTTTTACCAGTCACTGATGGCTCAATGGATATCGTAAGTAGCCTGTTTAGCCCTATTCCTGTTGCCGAAATGGCACGAGTACTTAAAACGCAGGGTTATGTGCTGGTGATTCGTGCCGCAGACACTCATTTATGGACAATGCGTGAAGCCTTGTTTGGTGAAGTTCGCGCCCATCAGCCCGATAAATTTTTGGAAGAACTCGCTACGCATTTTGAACTGGTACAACAACACGAATTACGTTTTGACTTGCACTTACCGCAACAAGCACTCAAAAACTTATTGGCCATGACTCCTTATGTATGGAAAGCCAAACCCGAATGTCGTTTAGCCTTAGAACAACACCCAAACTTTAACACCCAAGCGGCCTTTAGTTTGATGTTATTGAGGAAGGTGCTACACTAAGTATGATAAAAACATCATACCATAGGAGATGACAATGCACGCTCGCATGACCATTAGTATTCAAGACACCATATACGCACAATTTACGCAACTTGTGCCTGCCAAAAAGCGTAGCCAATACATAGAGCAACTGCTTGCAGAGGCAATGGATAAAGAAAAACTTGCCAGTATGGAAGCCGACTATGAAGCTATGGCCAACGACCCAGAATCACAAGAAGACGCTGCTTTCTACCAGCACTTTTGTGGAGATATTGAATGAAAAAGGGAGATGTTTACTTAGTAGATTTTGAACCTGCTGTCGGGCAAGAAATAAAAAAAATACGACCTGCTGTTATTGTGAGCAACAATATATCTAATATGAAATTAGAGCGTGTACAGGTTGTACCCATAACGTCTAAAGCCGCAAAAATTTATAAAAGCGAAGCTAAAACCATATTAAATGGCATCGAAGGTAAAGCGACTGCAAGTCAAATAACGACCGTTTCACACCAACGCATGATACGAAAACTAGGCACGTTAACAAACGCCGAAATGCAAGACATTGATAATGCCATTTGCTATCAATTAGGCTTATAAAAAATAAGCCATGATATCTCCTATTAAAAATGTAGATATTTTTTGCACCGTCATCGACAACTTTGGTGATATTGGCGTGTGCTGGCGTTTAGCCCAACAACTACAAGACGAATATGGCTTAAACGTACGTTTGTGGGTGGACGACTTAAACAGTTTTGCCAAACTTGAACCCACACTCAACCCCCAATTAGCACAACAAACTTGTCAAAAAATTGAAATTTGTTATTGGTCAAAAACTCATTTTGGCACAGATATTGTGCCGCATCACATCGTTATAGAAGGCTTTGGCTGTCGTCTGCCAGATAGCATTTTACAAGCAATGGCACAACAAACACCGCCACCCGTGTGGCTTAATTTAGAATATTTATCAGCAGAATCATGGACACTCGACTGTCATGGTTTAGGCTCAGCACACCTCAATTTGCCACTTAAACAATATTTCTTTTTTCCTAGTTTTGATGAGCGCGGCGGTGGTTTATTACGCGAACAACACCTATTACAACAACGTGATGACTTTTTGCAAAACCCACAAGCACAAGCCGATTTTTGGCATAGCCTAAATTGCACTCAAGCCCTGAGTGCCGATTATCGTTTATCATTATTTGCTTACGAAAACCAAGCTGTTGCTGCCTT
Organism: Moraxellaceae bacterium UBA2032; assembly: GCA_002333125.1. Lineage (GTDB taxonomy): Bacteria > Pseudomonadota > Gammaproteobacteria > Pseudomonadales > Moraxellaceae > Agitococcus. Next base: position 15,491 of record DDBM01000192.1, read on the forward strand.
GCTAACTGCCCTAAGCCAACAACAAAAAATCTGTTTTGTGGCCATTCCCGAAGGACGTGTATTAGCAAACGTCAATACATGGGCAAATACGATACTCAAAGCAGGCGACAAACTAACTGTTGGCGCGGTGACAGTTGCGGTATTGCCTTTTTTAAGCCCAACGCAATATGACCAACTATTGTGGGCGTGTGATATTAATATGGTACGCGGTGAAGACTCTTTTATTAGGGCGCATTGGGCAGGCAAACCCCTGCTATGGCATATTTACCCACAAGAAGAACAGGCACACCTTGATAAACTCGAAGCATGGCTTGGTGTAAGTTCTAATTTTATGAGTCCTGAATGGCAAAACCTACAGCGAGCATGGGTTAGCGAAAGTACCAACGTGGCTTTATGGGCCACTTTATTGACCCAATTTAGCCAAGCAAAGCCACAACACACACTTTTTAGTGAGTTTTTAGGGCAACAAAAGACACTTTGCCACAAACTTATGGCGTTTTGTGCAAAAAAGCATGATGCAATTTAAAGCACATGGGTTAAAATGCGGCCACCTAAAACTTAGGCTGTTATCGTTTTTTGGCTTATGTACAAGCTTATGTGTACCAAATACGCTAATTTATTAAAAGCCTAAGTTTCTACATTAAAATTTTTGCTGTGTGATAAGCCCATGAAAACCGCTCAAGAACTCCGCGCTGGTAACGTATTTATGATTGGCACTGAGCCAACCGTTGTTATTAAAGCCGAATACAATAAATCTGGCCGTAACTCGGCTGTGGTTAAAATGAAATTGCGTAACTTGTTAAACGGCCAACAAACCGAAACCGTTTATAAAGCTGACGAAAAATTTGAACCAGTATTTTTAGAAACCAAAGACGTGACATTTTCGTACTTTGCTGACCCAATGTACATTTTTGTTGATGCTGATTACGAACAGTACGAAATTGAAAAAGAAAACTTAGGTGANNTTTATCGAAATTGGTGAACGTATCGAGATTGACTCGCGTACAGGCGAATTTAAGTCTCGCGCCAAAAACTAAGTTAGCGTTGTTGAGGTGCGGTTATAAAATAAAACCGCACCTAGCATTATTGTTAAATACGCCAATTAATATTTATAAAGCAAGGATAAACTAACAATATAATGAATAAAAATCATACCAAAGCTTGTTTATTAATATCAAGCCTAACACTCATCAGCAGTATTAATGCATTTGCCCAAAGCTCATTATTAGTGCCTATAGATGTCTCACTTGGTCTTTCCGAACGCCAAGACTCCTTAAATTGGAGCATTGCAGGTTCAAACGTTAATATTTTGTCTGAGTTAGAATGGAGTCAATTACACATAAGACAAATACAAGCTAACGCCACAGTACATTTGCCTCAACATCTTAATTTAGCTATTGATATTCAACGTGGTTCAATTTATTCGGGCAAAAATACCGATAGCGATTACAATGGTAACAATCGAACCTTACCTTTTTCACGCGCTACAGGTAAAGGAGGTGGCAAGGTTAATGATTGGAGTATTGGTTTAGGCAAAGAGTTTATAGTTGCACAAACAATACACATTACGCCCTCTATCGGCTGGTCACAGCATCAACAAAACCTTACCATGACTCAGGGTCTTCAGATTATTCCCGACGAGGCACCCTATTACGGTGCATTTAGTGGCCTAAATAATAGTTACAATACTCAATGGCAAGGTATGTGGTTGGGCATAACGGGGCAAATTGCATTAGCTAGGCAATTGACATTATCAACCAATATAAGATATCACAAGACAGATTACACTGCGGCTGCAAATTGGAATTTACGAAATGAGTTTATGCACCCCTTGAGTTTTGAGCATTATGCTAAAGGGCTAGGCAGAGATGCGGCTGTCACAATATCTTATCTAGCAAGCGCTCGCACTACCTTACAATTTTTAATGCAATACCAAAAATGGCAAACTTCTATAGGACAAGATAATACTTATTTTCTAACAGGAACAACATTAACCTATGTATTAAATCATGTCAATTGGCGTTCTCAGTCATACGGCCTGTCACTTCTTTATAAGTTTTAGTCAATTATATGTTGTAACGTTGTGTAAAATTTGTTAAATAGCTTAATGTGTTATATCTACTAGGAGAAGAATCGTAAATGAACAGGAACATATTGGCCACTTTATGTGCTGCCTTGAGTGTAGTAAATGTGAGCAGTTATGCCGCAGAACTTAATAACCCATCTTGGTATGTTGTTCCTCAGGTGGGGGCTATGGTTCCTGATCAAACGACACTAGGTGCGTTTGTTGGCGTTAAACTTGGCAAGCAGATGTCTGACAATATTGATGTACAAGTTGGTTTGAGCCACGGCTCTACTAACGACAAACAAGCTGGTTATTTAAGCAGCGAGTATCAACAAGATGCACTCACCGTTGAGGGTGTGTATTTATTAAGTCGTGGAACATTACAGCCTTTTGTTTCAGCTGGCTTAGGTATAGCCAAAGATGATTTTTCGGCAGTTGGTGACTCAAACTTTGGTATGCTAGCAGGTATACCTAACATTATGCCTAACCGCGATGAATCAGGCACTTCATTAGTAGGTAGCTTAGGCGCAGGTCTAAGATATGCCGTTAACCCAAATGTTTTTTTACAAACAGATGCGCGTTATTTGTTGTCTAACTCTGACACAGATAAATCCATTCTGTATCTTGCTTTAGGTGCAGGATTTTATTTGGGTGCGCAACCTGTTGCGCCTGTTGTTCGTGCGCCTGTTGAGCCAACACCAGAGCCTGTAATTATTTCTGAGCCTATTCCAGTGGTAGTAGCTCCTGTTGTACAGCCTATGCCTGAGCCTGTTATTAAAAAACCTGCTCCTGTTGTGGTTAAAACTACGCTGCGTAACTTAAATGCAGACAATCTATTTTCTAAGGGTAGTTCGGCACTCACACCTAAAGCCACTAAAGAAATCGATTCAGCATTGTTAGCTTCGGGTATAGATATTAAAAAAGCCTCAAGCATTACCGTTGTTGGTCATGCCGACCGTACGGGTAGCGCATTGGGCAACCAAAAGTTATCCGAGCGTCGTGCCGAAGCTGTAAAAGCATTTTTAGTTAAAAAAGGAGTAGCTGCTAATTCAATTAAAACAGAAGGTCGTGGGTCTTCGGAGCCTGTGACAACACTTTCGCAATGTCCTGCGCGTCTTGGTGCTAAGCTTTCAAGCTGTTTAGCTCCCGACCGTCGCATTACAATTACAGTAGAATAAGTGGCTTAATTAACAAGGTTAGGCTATTATAGCGGTAAAAATTTGCTCGACTAGATTGTAAAAGAAAACTTTTTCGGCTAGTCTTTGGTGGGCAAATAATAAATGGTTAAATGGTTACATAGATGTACATCAGGAGAAAATGATGACTCAGTTTAAGAAAGAAGTGGCGAATTTTCGCGTAAACAAGTTAGCCCTTGCGGTTGCATTGGGTTTATCTTTAGGTCTTACAGGTTGTGGTGACGACAAAGGCGTTTCAAATGCTGTTGGTGTGCCTAATCCTAATGCGTTAATGCCTACTGGTACGATTCAAGGCCGTTTGACTGATACAGTCACTAACGAGCCAATCGTGGGTGCGGTAGTTGATATTGGTATTGCCAAGGCAACCACATCCGAAACAGGCCAATTTGTGATTAGTAATGTGCCTGCTACTACTGACAGTGTGACAGGTACAGTAGGCGGTGCGTATCAGGTTACTGTTGATTTACGTCAAGTTAAAGTACCTACAAACGGTGCTAAATACCCAGACTTCTCTTATGCAGTAGCGGCAGTAAACTACACCTCATTAAATGATGGTTCAAATGATGCAGGAACTTCTTCCTCTAACCACGATACACCCGTAACGGGCTTAGTTGCTCCTATCACTGTAACAGTGGGCAAATTAGCTGCTGGCATTAAAGGTGTGGTTGCTAATAACACAACCTTAGCCCCAGTGGGTGCAGGTTATACGGTTAAATTAGTTTCGTTAGGTTCCGCAAATGCTGCTGCTTCTGGTAAAAATGGTACTGGTGCTGCAGAAAATGTGGTTGCCACAGTTACAACAGATGCAAGTGGTGCATTTAGCTTTGATAAAATTGAATCTTTACGTAATTTCCGTATTGATGCAATGAGTGCCAATGGCGCAGAGCTTGGTCAAGAGGCTGTTCGTTCACCTGCTGATGGTCAAGTAAAAACCTTGTTGATTCAACGTGCAGCTGATGCGTTCCCTGGTCCAGATTTGCGTACCGTATTTGTTGCAACAACAGATACTTTAGCACCTAGAGTATTAACAGCAACACCAGAAAATGGCAGCGAAATTGCTCCAGGTTCTAATGTAACGGTTAAATTTGCCTTTAGTGAGCCTATCTTACAAACAGCTGCAACCAAAGGTTTAACGCCATCAAGTGCAGCAGGTAGTTTGTATAACTTGATTCAAGTAAACTTCCTTGGTGCAAAGACAGGTAATATTGCTCATAGCCTATCTTGGAATGCTACATTTACCGAGTTAACTGTAACTATTCCAACAGTAGCCGCTGCTTCTAATTACCGAGTTGATTTACGCCCTGCAGTTGGTATTTTGCAAGATGTGCAACAAAACCCTATCGTATTTGACGCAGCTAAAAATGAAGGCTTAGTTAATTTTACAACTAATGGTTCTCCTACTCCTGCCGTAGTAAATACGCTAGCAGTAACTAACCGTGCTACTTTGAATAGTGTTGGTAACCCTATTGTTGACTGGTTACCTGTTTCGGGTGCTAAAGAATACAATGTGTATCGTGCTACATCATTAGCAGGTGGTGCGTATGGTGCTTTTGAGCGTATTGCTACAGAAATTAACTCAGACTTTACTGATAATGTAAATTTTGTAGACCTTGATTTAAAAGTATCCTACAAATACATGGTTCGCCCTGTAAGCAGAGATAACATCGAGTCTGCAGATAGCACCAGTGTTGCAGGTACTGACATTGCTCAAGATAATACTACTCCATCTGTAGCTGGCGTTGGTATTGTAACAGGTAGCAGAACAGTCACTGTTGAATTTAATGAGCAAATGGATGAGGCTAGTGCTGAAACCTTAACTCATTATGTTTTGGCAGCTACAACGGGTGCAAACGCACCAGCAACTGCGCCAACNNGTTACAGATGTTGCAGGTAATGTAGTAACGACTGGTACAGGTGATGCTGCTAAAGTAACAGTTGCTAGCATTAATTATTTTGGCGGTAATAGTGCAAGCGTAGTATTTAATGCAGAGATGAATAAAGCAGATGCTGAGTTGATTGCTAACTACACACTTNNACATTGACGTTTGACAAAGCATTGAGTCCTGCTACTACCTTAACGGTAAAAGGCATTAAAGACTCATTTGGTACAGTGGCTGATGGTAGTACTCGCGTATTTCCATAATAACTTTAACGTTTAGACTTACTTTTGTAGATAATACAAAAGCAGACTAAATATCTAAGTTAGCTCAAAAGGGCAAGAACAAAAGTTCTTGCCCTTTTTTGTTTTTATAACAATTTTTAAACGTAAATTAATACTACTCTTCAAAAATAAATCTAAAAATTAGTATAATTCTTACACCTCACATGGCTATTTTTTTGTGGCGTGTAAGTTAAACACCACTTTTACCAGTGCTGGAATGCTATCAGTTGCCGCCCACTCTCCTTGACCTACACCAAAAGCAATACGACTTAAACTGGCTGAGCCTTGTGCCGTGGCTTTATTAGCCTTAATGTTTAAATTAAAATCTAACACCACAGGCTGCACTTTACCGCGTAGTTGTAGTGTGCCTTGTGCTTGATAGCTGTTGTTAGATACCCGTTTAATATTTGTTGATTTAAAAACCGCTTGAGGGAAATGCTCGGTATCAAACCAGTCTGTGCTTGGTAAAGCAGCATCACGTTGCTCATCACCTGTGCTCACTTGCGCTAAATTAACCATCACTTTAATCGACGACTTATCTAAGGCTTGCTCAGCAAACATAATGTCTGCTTGCCAATCATCAAACTGGCCTAACACTGCTTCGCCCGACCATGAAGTTGTAAAACCTAATTGTGATTGTTTAAGATTGACTTGCCATACGATGGGTGCAACAACTTGGGCAGAACTTGGCTCAATAGTAGCTTGTTGGATGTTAGTGCTTGGTTGTGGAGATTGGCTTTCTGTTGATGACTCGGTGCTATATTCAAGCACTGGTGGCGTAATTTGCATTGTTATTGGCTGAGGTTTTTTGGGTTTAGGCGTAGGATACAACCATGCCGAGGCAAATACCGCTGGTACTAAGGCTAATATCAACCATAAACGCCATTCTGCCCAACCTGTTTTTGCACCAACGGCCATGTGACTAAACACATTATCTTTGACCCATAATTGATGTTTTAACACAGCCCCCAAATGTAACGCTAACAAAGTCATTGTGCCTAAAGCCAATAGACTATGACTTAGTTCTCCTAACTCATGTAATTGTGACTTAATATCTGTTGCCAAATGTGGAATAAAAGGTAAATGAGGAAAAGGCACTACGCCAAACAATACAGTAGGAATATTGGTAGAGCTGGCAGACACCAACAACCAACCCGTTAATGGCAAACCAAACATAATGCCATAAAAAGCCCAATGCGCTAAGCTAGCAGCTGTTTTCTCCCACTGTGGCATAGTGTTAGGTAAGATAGGTACTTTGTGGGTTAAACGCCATAACAAACGTAAAACGCTCAAAAGCAATATCGTAAAACCAATCGACTTATGCAATTGAAACAGCACATACAACCCTGCGCCTTTGGGTTCGTCACCCATACGCCAACCTAAACCTAACTGAAAAATAATGGCTAAGGCAATTAACCAATGCAAAAAAACCGCCGTATTGGTGTAGCGTGATGAAGCGGTGGACATTNNAGGCTGGGAGGGGGTTAGTTTAATAACCCCACCCTAACCCTCCCCTAAATTAGGAGAGGTAATTCAAATTTACTTTTTAACAAATTCAACCTCAATAGCCAAAGCCACGTCATCACCAATAACAGGTACATATTTAGTCAAGCCAAACTCCGAGCGTTTAATGGTAGTGCTTGCCGAAAATCCACTACGCATTGCACCCATCATATCTTTGCCTGCACCATTAAATACAACATCTAAGCTGATAGGCTTGGTTACACCACCTAAGGTTAAATTACCCGTCATGGTGCCTTTGTTACCATCAGCAACCGTAATATTTCTTGATTTAAACGTAGCAGTTGGATGCTTATCAGCCGCCAAAAACTCTACAGGAAACTTTTCATTCGCTTTGTCATAACCTGTATTCATCGATTTAGTATCTACGGTGACTACAACTTGTGCTTCGGTAGGTTTTTTGGGGTCATAATCAAAACTGGCATCAAACTTATCAAATCTAAAGTGATAAAAAGCATAACCTTGGTGCATGACTTTGGCGTTAATGCTGGCATGTGTTTTTTCTAAAACATAAGTACCTGCAACCATATTGGCAGGATTATTATCGGGCGCAGCAAATACAATCGTGCTGGTTAATAAGGTGCTGGCTAAGGCAATTGATGCTAATAAACGTGACATAAAAAACTCCAGTAGAACAATAAACAGTGCTTGAGTGCTGTTATATAAACTACTGGAGTAAGTTTTTTTTGTCTATGGCAAGATTGGAAACACTTTGTTGCTTATTTATTAACACTGTTAGGCAAGGCCATACCTTTGGGCCATAACAACCATACTTGGCCTTTTTGTTTCATACGCCCTGCNNGCTTTGGCACCAAAACCCCAAAAATAATCAACACGAATCGGGCCTGCAATCGCACCGCCTGTATCTTGTGCTTGAATTAAACGGTTCATGGGTTGGCTGTCATTAGGGCGTGTGGTAGATAAATAAATTGGGCTACCTAAAGGCACAAACTTAGGGTCAATGGCAGCACTGGCTTCGTCTGTTAAGGGTACATTTAATGCGCCTATAGGCCCGTCTGTTCCTGTTAGCACTCTAAAAAAAACCACACTCGGGTTAGCATTTAACATTTCTTGCAAACGTTGAGGATTCGCTTTTGCCCAAGCCTGAATACTTTGCATAGACGCTTTATCGAGCGTTAATTCGCCCTGCTCAACTAACCATTTGCCAATAGATTTGTAAGGATAGCCATTTTGGTCGGCATAACCTAAACGTAATAAAGTGCCGTCTTCTAATTGAATCCGTCCTGAGCCTTGTACTTCCATAAAAAAGGCTTCAATGGCATCGTCTGCCCATGCCAATACTTTTGCATTATTAGCCATTTTACCATCAGCAATTTCTTGACGACTCCAATACGGAATCACGGTACGCGTGCCTTCTAAACGACCACGTAAACGCTTGCCTTTTAAGTCGGTATATTGTTTGGCTAAATCTAATATCAATAAATTATCGGGTACGGCATAAAACGGCACACTGCCCGCTTTAGGAGTGGTACTACCTTTGACTAACGGCTCGTAATAGCCTGT
>DDBM01000111.1:0-240 GCA_002333125.1 Moraxellaceae bacterium UBA2032
AACGTAAGTCTTTTACCGAAATTATGGATGTTTATGGCTTTAGAATTGTGGTTAATAATATAGATACCTGTTACCGCACGCTTGGCGTAACCCATAATTTATTTAAGCCTATACCGGGTAAATTTAAAGATTATATTGCCATTCCTAAAGCTAATGGTTATCAATCTTTACACAGTATTCTTAAAGCGAAGAGTGGTGTGCCTGTCGAAATTCAAATTCGTACCGAAGCCATGGAAGCAA
>DDBM01000111.1:401-5507 GCA_002333125.1 Moraxellaceae bacterium UBA2032
CAATCAGTTGATTTGGGTAATCGTTTGTTAGATAAAGCTCTTGCGGCGTATAACACTCAATTAACACAGATTAGCGATGAGGTAATAAAGGCTGTTTTACAAGAACTTAACTTTAATAGCATTGATAGCCTACTTGAAGATATTGGTTTGGGCAATCACGCCCCTCAATTAGTGGCGCGACGCTTATTACCCGACAACACCCAAGAACCGATTCGTATCAACAAACGCCGTTTAGCCATTAAAGGTACCGAAGGCTTAGTATTAGCTTATGCGCGTTGTTGTTATCCTTTACCGGGTGACAGCATTTTTGGTCATTTGAGCGCAGGACGTGGCATTGTGGTACACCGTGATGTGTGTAGCTATTTAATGTCGGAACTACGAGACAATCCCGATAAGTGCGTGGCCTTACAATGGTCAAAAGATGTTAACCGTGATTTTAATAGCGAATTACGCATCGAAGTGATTAATCAACGTGGCATGTTGGCCGATATTGCCCGTGAGGTAACCCTCAGCGAAGCTAATATCGACAACATTCAAATGACTGATAAAGACGCGCATCATGCCGTGATTAGTATTACCCTAGAAGTAAAAAACCGTATTCATTTAGCACAAATCCTTAAACGTATTCGTATTTTAACAGGTGTAGAAAAAGTCATTCGTTTAAAAAGCTAAACGCTTTTGTCGGAAAATAGTCTTATTTCATCTTGTTATTCATCCTTTTTTTCACCCTTTCTTGTACATTTATTTTATGTGACACAATTCACAAAGATGATACAATTGGGCATCTACTTTTTTTATGCTGTCGCAAGGATTGGTGTTTTGTTAATACGTCTATTATGTTGCTTACAGCTTTTGTTTTGCTCATGGGTATATGCTGATTCTTCGCCAAGCGTAGCCTTATTTTATGGAGCGAATCCACCTCTTGCTGAGCTACGTGCTTTTGATGTAGTGATCGTTGACCCAGACCAGCCTAACATCAATCCTAACACTTACAATAACAACCAAAGTCAGTTATTTGCCTATGCCAGCGTGGGCGAAGCTCATTCTACTAAGCCTTATTTTAATAAAATCCCTAAAACATGGTTAAAAAGCCAAAATAAAGCATGGCAAAGCACTATTATTGACCAATCCAATCCACAATGGCCGCAATTTTTTGCCGATACCGTCATTGCTCCTTTATGGGCTCAAGGCTATAGAGGCTTTTTTTTAGATACCTTAGACTCTTACCAATTAATTGCCCAAACTCCTGAGCAAAAACAACAACAAGAGCAAGGTTTAAAAAATACGATTCGTGAAATTAAACAGCGTTGGCCAGAAGCTAAACTGATTTTTAATCGGGGTTTTGAAATTTTACCCGAGATACATGATTTAGCATGGATGGTGGCAGCGGAGTCTTTATATCAAGGTTGGAATGCCAATACACAACGTTTTCAGCCTGTGACGCAAGCCGATAGAGACTGGCTTTATACCCAACTCAATAACATAAAAACACAATATAAATTACCTATACTAGCAATAGATTATGTACCTACCGAACAACGCGAATTAGCACGTCAAACTGCGGCGCAAATTAAAGCTTTAGGCTTTGGTGCATGGGTGAGCAACCCTCATTTAGATGCGCTTGGCTTAAGCAGTGAAGTTGAAGTATTACCGCGCAAAGTATTAGTGATTTATAACCCTACCGAATCACCAGATTTGCATTATCAAGATGTGGTCAGATTTTTAGGTGCGCCATTGGCGTATTTGGGATTAGTTCCTGAATATATCCCTTTTAATGGTAATTTACCTAAGTTTGATTTAACAGGTCGTTACGCAGGCATTATTACGTGGATTAACAGCGATGAACTTCCACCTTCTCACTATCCACAATGGCTAACTACACAAATACAACGCCAAATTCCTGTTGCTGTGTTTAGTCGTTTTGGGTTTGCCAATGATAGTGGATTATTAGAGAAACTAGGACTTAACTACCAAGATCCTCAGCCAAATCAAACAATTAAACTTGATTCACACGACCCGATGATGGCTTTTGAAATGCCCTTAACGGTACGTTCTCAAGAGTTATACCCAATAACAGCCAATGCCAGTGCCACGCCGTTACTCACTCTCAGTCAAGATAGCATTCGGTTACACCCTGCCGCATTAACCACATGGGGCGGCTATGTCTTAGCTCCTTACACAATAGAAAACTTGCCTGTTGATGGAGGGGAACGCTGGCTAATTAATCCATTAGATTTTTTAACCAAAGCTCTTAAGCTTGATACTCAACGCCCCATTCCCGATGTAACCACCGAAAATGGCCGCCGCTTATTGATGGTACATATTGATGGTGATGGATTTATGAGCATTGCCGAACGCCCTACCCGCCCTTTTAATGGTCAAGTGATGCTTGATGACTTTTTTAAACGTTATCAAATTCCTACCACTGTTTCAGTGATTGAAGGCGAAGTGAGTGCAACGGGCTTATATCCAGACATTGCTCCTCAATTAGAAAAGATTGCGCGTGATATTTATGCCCTACCGTGGACTGAATTGGCCAGTCACTCTTACTCACATCCTTTTTATTGGAGTAAGGCCGAAAGTGCAGAACATGGCGAAGATTACGAGGCTTATCATTTACCGATTAAAGACTACAAATACGATGCCACACGCGAAATATCAGGATCAGTAAATTATATTAATCAACAGCTTGCCCCAAAAAACAAACAAGTTAAGGTGTTTTTATGGACAGGTAATTGTGTTTCTACACCTGATTCTTTAGCTCAAACGGTAAATGCAGGTGTATTAAACATGAATGGTGGCGACACCAACATTACCCGTAGTAATAACTCATGGACGCGGATTGCAGGTTTAGGCTTAAAAAAAGGCAATAATTTTCAGGTATTTGCACCTAATCAAAACGAAAATGTTTATACCAATTTATGGACAGGGCCATTTTATGGTTTTGAGCGTGTGATAGAAACTTATCAACTTACCGATAGTCCACACCGCTTTAAACCGATTAATATTTATTATCACTCTTATTTAGTATCTAAAACGGCAGGGGCTAACTCTTTACACAAAATTTATCAATGGGCCTTAAAACAGCCCGTTTTTCCTGTGTATAGTTCAGAATATATTAAAAAAGTCTTAGATTTTAATGACTTTGTGGTGGCGCGTACGCCACAAGGCTATCGTTTTAGAGGCAACGGCGATTTACGCACGATTCGTTTAGCGAATGCACCCTACATGAACTTAGCCCAAAGTGATTCGATTGCAGGTTTTAATGAACATAATAAACAAAATTATGTGCATTTAACCCAAAGTAATAGCGATATAGTGCTACAACAAAACACCACGACAATGCCATATATTGAGTCGAGCAACGCCTTTATTAAAAACTTTAAACGTCAAAGCAATGACCTAATTTTTGATTTAACGGGCTATCAGGCCATTCAACTAACGCTGGCTAATGCGGCACAATGTAAACTTAAGCAAGGCACAAAAATATTAAACACACGCAAACTTGGCTCACGTTTATTGTTGGAGGATACCGCCCATGAGCTTACCGCGCTCAGGCTTTCCTGCCCTTCCTGAACGATTACGCTTTGCTACCACAGGACAAATCATTGGCTTTGGCTTATTAACTGCCTTAGTGTTTATGGTGATTTATCCTGAGCATAGCTTACAGCGACATTTAGAGCGTTCGGCACATACCGATAACGTCAGTATTGCGTATTTATTTGCGTGGTTACGCGCCGACCCTAATGATCATCATTTACGTATTTTATTGGCACAGCGTTTATTTGATAAAGGCGAAATCAGCCAGTCTAGGCAAATCTTAAATCCTATTTTTAAAGTAAAAAAACTTGATGATGAGTTACAAGCTAAAGCTCATATTTTATTGCTTGATATTTTAGAGCGTCAGCTATGGACTTTTAAACCGCAATCGATGGCATTTAATAACGCACTGAAACATTATTTAAGCCAATTACGTAGAGTGAGCCATTACACATGGCCCCAAGCGCGTTTAGAGGTTTTTGCCAAAAATGCGTTTGCTTTTGGAGACACTCAACTTGCCAAAGAGTTGTACTACCAATTAATTTTTAGTGCCAAAGTAATTAATATTCAATGGTTTGAAAATATAGCCTCTTTATATTTAGCCGAAAAACAATATCGCGCAGCAGCACGAACTTATTTACAAGCCATGCCTTACACCACAACCCTAGCTCAACGTAAACAGTTCTTTTTATTGGGTATAAAAGCCCTGCAATCGGGTAATTTATTAGCGGACGCGCTAGCTGCNNGCTAATCGACCTGATATTGCTCAATACTATGTCTCTTTGCTACTTAAGCAACGTATTACTGCCCCTACAGGAGCAACACAATGAAATGGCCTCATGCCCTGTGGCTACTGTGCTTTAGTCTTCCTGCCTTTTGTGAAACGGATATTCCGCAACAAGCAGGCGCACCGCAAATTAGCTTTAATGACTTGCAGTATCGCTTAGGTTATGACGTATATTTGGCCAATAAAAACTTAGCCGCCGCGTGGCAAGTGGCTTACAAAGCCATTAGTGCCGAACCCAATAATGTCTTTTGGCTACAGCGTTTTGCTCAAGTCTCTGAATGGGTGGGTAAACCTGTAGAAGCCTTAGAGGCGTGGTTTAAGTATGCTCAAGCCACTAACGACAATAGCGCATGGGACAATGTAGGGCGTTTGGCCGAAGCTTTATATAACGACACCTTATTACTGGCATATCAAAAACGCCTTGTGAGTTTGCACCCTAACGACGAAGCGGCAATTTTAAAATTAGTGCAAGTCTATGAGCGACTTGGCCAACCGAATGAAGGTTTAGACTTTTTAGCGCAATTAGTGAGTAAAAGTAAGGCTAAGCGCACCTTATTAGTTGCCGAAGCTAATTTAGCCGAAAGAGCAGGCCAAGATGAACGTGCTGTTGCCACCTTTTCGCGTTTAATTGATAGCTTTCCGCCTGTAGAAACCACGTGGTTATTACGTCGTGCCGCCTTATGGTTTCAACGCGGCAAACTCATGGAAGCATGGCAAAGCCTCAACGACATCGAAAACAAAATTGCGCCACGAGATGCAGATTATTGGCATACCTATGC
>DDBM01000146.1:0-6177 GCA_002333125.1 Moraxellaceae bacterium UBA2032
CAATCATGCGTCGACGAATGCTAGGGGAATGATAATTCGTGCGCTCAATGATTGAAGGGGTAATGCTCTCACTCCCTTGCAATAAAGCTGTCGCGGTAGCACGGGTTAGAAGCGTCGCCATTTCGCCGATCGTGCCTTCAGAATCACGTAGAATAAGATCGTACAAAGGAGGCGTTAATAAATGCGATGGTTCGCGTAATGGCAAAACAGTCTCGAAACTGGCCAATAGGCGAGCATACTCCTCACCTGACTCCCACAAAGGAAGAAGAAATGGGTGAAACCGATTTTCAAGTTGATCATCACTACGAATAGCAAGGTAGGCATCACGTATGCCTAGGCAAACTAACGGGATACGTAATTCATTGCCTAAAAAGCGCAGTAAATTTAAGAGTTCTCGTTGCCGCCTAGCCGTTGCACCCAATAAATTATGCAGTTCATCAATGATCAGCATTCTCACACCGACCGTACGCATCAACCGTAAAACCAACCCCTCCCTTGACTCGTAGCGACCGTAACAGCCTATCGGTGTTCCAAGTGCAGAAAGTAAGGCATTATAAAGTCGCGTCGGCGTTGCTTCGGCAGGCATTTGCATCATGACAATTGGAATGATTTCATGCTCTCCATCATCGGACACCCGTTGGCCATGCGTTCGTTTAAATTTTTCTGCAATCATCGTTTTGCCATTGTTGCTGGCACCGATAATCAGTAAATTCTGTGGGCGTATTTTGCCAGGCTCCTCACTAAATAAGGTCTCAAGCTGTGTCAGTGTCTGATGAGCACGTGTATAGCCTATCCAACGCTCAAGATTGAGATGAGCAAGGCGTTGCTCACAGGGCAGCATCGCAACGATCCGTGCTTCAGGCCGTAGATGGTCGAGGTTTACCATGATTCAATATCATCAAATGGGCGTATTNNGCTGATCACGCAAACGCTTGCGAGCTAACCTATGCTCCCATAACGTGATCGCGGGTCGAGACAGCATGCGGTAAGGAACTTCCAGATAAACATGGCTTTCTGGATCCAGTACAAAAATGCGCGATAAATCTCGTGGGTCTCGGCGAATCAACAATGGGTTAGGTTGAGTGCGTAACTGTATCCATGGGCGTAGCGCATTACTGTAGTAGGTGATGTGATTAAGCGTAATACCATCCCGTTGCAGCTTGCGATATACCACAGGCAAAAAATCAATCAGAAAGCCACGTGGATCTCGTGGCATAGGAATGGTCTTTCCTTCGACACTCAGTCTCTTTAGCCCTTCTGTGTAGCGGTGCAACGGTGTTTCGTTATCGATACCTTCATGGGGACGTAAATGGTAATACTTGGTTACGGCAACCGTCAGCCAACGCTCAAGTTCCTCAAGAGTTAGGCTTGCCATCTGATCACTGTCGTATTTACCGCGCTCAGTGATATTAGAAAAGGTGGTTCCTGGCAGCGTATGAACCAATTTCATCAGGGTGCCGATGAGTCGCTCAATGATGCCACCGAAGTGAGGTCGTCCTGGTGGCCGCCATTCAATCTTGATGTCATGCTGTGCGCAGCCACGCTCAAAGGCGGCCGAATGAAATTCTGAGGCATTGTCTACGCCAACACGACGAGGCTTGCCAACAACAGGCCAGTCCGCTTCAACCCCGCGTTGGTGTAGCCATTCTACTTTGTCACTCACGACAGATGCCATGCATAAACCAACACTCGTTGCTGAGGGTGCTTCAAGGGAGAGGTGAAACCCAGCAATACAGCGGCTAAACACGTCAACAGCAACGGTTATCCATGGGCGGCCAATAGGTGAACGATCGATGGGATCAACAATAATCAAGTCAACGGGGGTGTGATCAATTTGCAACCAATCGAAGGGGCCATCAGCAAGAGGGGTAACACCATAAATAGGTTGGGTTTCAGGATGGAGCTCACCACGTCGGCGATGCTCAATTAATGACAGTGCCTTTAAACGGCGACGAATCGTACTGTCAGACGGTGGTTTTAATGCTGCTTTTAAGGATTGGTTGCGCACTTCACGAACAAGGTCTGCTGCGGATATTTTCTGGCGGGTAACAAATAACTCATCAATAAGCTGGTGGAGCAAGTTTTCACGCGAAGCAGCCAGTCGCTTTTTTCCTCGTCCGCCATCAGAACCTTGCGATAATAAAGCGGTGAGTTCGCCTTGCGCTTCACGCAGTTGGCGAATTAAACGGTATACCTGTCGTACAGATAAACCTAAGGTCGCGGCGGCCTCATGCGCTTGGTGACGAGGGCAATAGGATCGTTCCGCCAACGGACGTAACACGATTGAACGACGACATGCCTCATCCCATTTAGGATCAGAAATCTTTAAAAGGTCTGTCATAGCCCCCTCTTTTTTGCAACGTGCTGACACTCACTACGATTATTTGCAACGTATTGACATCGAGTATGAATATTGCTGACATCGACTATGACATTTTTATCTTTTTCAAACAAGTAAATACAATGGCTTGCGATCAATCCGCTGACATCGACTTAGAAAAGTGACATCTATCTTCAAAACCGATAAAAAATTGAGCGAGCCCAGCATTGGATTGACTGTTTTTTTCTACATCACGTGCAAAGGCAAGTAATTTTTTACTCGGTTCGGCCGCTTGGTTTATCAACGTAAATGCTTTTTCGAAGGTGTATGTAGTAAAACCATCAGGTGCGCCATGCACATCTGCATCCCAAATAATCACATCATGACGATTAGCCATTTTTATTCTCCTTAAAGTTTAGGTTTGTTGTTTGCTTAATGCTGCTTTACCATTAGTAAATGATAGTGTATCTGAGTGAATTTTTACTTCTAGTGCTGTATTTTAGGTATAGAAGTTATGTATTGAGCACTAAAATGTATAAAGGCGTGCTGGTATTCACAATAATTTTCATATAGTTATGTGATTAATGGTGTTTTTAAATACTTAATGATTATTTAGGCAAATACCACCTTTCTAAACCTTGTGCCTGATAGCTTTTTCGGGTGCTTTGAGAGGGTAGCCATTGTTGATGTGAGGCAGTGGCATGTAATAAAAAATCAAAAAGTGTTAAGTGGCGACGTAATACCCGCGTTAGGCGATGCGGCAAAATAGGATTGAATAAGCCAAACAAACTTAATAATTGACGTGGATTTTTTTTGACCCATAACCAAGACCCCATTTCGAGTGTAAAAGGTAAAAACACGCGCTGAGGCTGTTGTTGTAATTGTTGGTCGTATAAATAGTCCCACAAATCGCCGTGTGTGGTGTAGTTAAGCGATTGAGGCTCCATTAAATAAAAATCGTGATGTGGATAGCTACGGTTAAAAATTTCACGTAGAGCCACCGCTTCGGCCAAATGATAAGGTGCGGTTTTATGAGCGGCATAAGGAAACCAAATTCTATCGCGTAGCCCAAAACCTGAATGACAGTCGATAGCTAAAGAAAAGTCGTGTGTAAATAATTGTTGTTTTACATAGTTCACTAAAATACTTGATTCGGTTTCCATGATTGTTTTGTGACCTCGATACCACGGCAATTTAGCTGATAAGCGTTGCCCACCAAGTGGCCATAATGTGTTGTTTTGTGCCTCAACAGGTGCATTACGCATTAAGTCCACGCCCTGTGGATTGGCGCGAGTATTGTTAAGTAAACCACCGACATTAAGCATGGGAATACACACAATACGCACCTGAGTTAGCACCTGCTGTAAAGCGATATCCCACTCACAACGTGCTAACAAATTATGCAGCCATGCTAATAATATTTGACTGCCAATGCGCTCCATACCATGTACTCCACCAAACAAACCAATGGCAGGGTGTTTGGGGTTAGTACTGCCTAGCTCTACAGACCAAATGGGTAAACTAAAATTCTTAACCGAAATGTGGCCTAACACCTCGGCACGTAAATGCTGTGGATATTGATTAATGAGTTGTTGTAATTGGTGCAGTTCGGGGAATTGATTTAATGGCGGTAAAGAAGAAGTCATGTACTTAAATCCGTTAAGAGGTTTACCTTTGTTTAGGCAAACCTCATTTAAGATTAGTAACGTAAGCCTAAGCCTAAAGAGACATTATCTAAATAACGGTGGTTGTCGTATGTTTCGATGGTAAGAATTGTTTGCCAACGGTTATTAGGATAATGCTCAAGACGGGTAGGAAGCTTAAAGTCAAAGTTCATTAAATGTTTGCTTAATACCCATAAATAGGCAAGGTCGTTTTCGCTACGAAAACGATACACGGCATCTTCTGTGCCATAGCCTATTTGAAATTGAGCGTGACGCTTGAAGCCTGTACCTACATACATATTAAATACAGGGTCATCAGTGCCTTCGGGAAAATAAATAAAGCCGCCACCTTGATTAAAGTGGTCACGTGAGTAAACCGTTTCGCCGCCTATGCCCCAACCCGGTGTATGGGTGCTATGTATAGTCTGAGCGACATAACTGCTAATGGTGAGCGCAGAGTTGTATTCTGGAAATTGAATAGGGCGTTCGGCAGCAAAAGCAGAAAGAGTGAGTGCTGAAAAAGTCGCCGTTATTGTTAGTTTTTTTAAGAGTGAAAACATGGCTTGTATGTTCCGAGCGAGCAAAAAGTCTGGCAAATAATTATAGCCAACCACGCCGCTTAAAATAAAGAAAGGGCAAAATGGCCGACAGCAACATGAGTACGATACCAAATAAATAGCCATATTGCCATTTTAACTCAGGCATCGTTTCAAAGTTCATACCATAAATACTCGCGACCATGGTTGGTGGTAAAAACATGACCGAGGCGACCGAGAATATTTTAATAATTTTGTTTTGATTGACGTTAATAAAGCCAAGTGTGGTGTCGAGTAAAAACTTAATTTTATCAAACAAAAAGGAGCTATGTGCAATCAAAGACTCGGAGTCACGAATAATATCGCGTAAGCGTTCGTTTTGTTCGGCATTAAGCATACTGGCTCTAAGTAGCAAATATAGCATACGTTGTAAGTCAATCATCGAAATACGCACTTTACCGTTAATATCTTCTTGACTAGCAAGATTGGTTAACACCGATTCCATGTCGTCGTTTTCGGCATTACCTAACACTTGTTGACTGGTTTGCTCTAAATCCGCATGAACACGTTCTAAAATATCCGCTAAGTTTTCGACTTTGGTTTCAAACAAACCTAATAAAATAGATTTTGAGTTGTTAATGTTGACTAGCCCTTTACGACCCCGCATTCTAAATAATCTAAAGGCGGCTAATTCTTCTTCTCGTAAGGTAAATAAACGGTCGCCATTAAACACAAATGCTGCCGAAATGTTTTCGGGGTTTTTATCGGCATAATTTAAAAAATAAGAGCTAATATGTAAGCCGTATTCGTTTTCATAGAATCGGGAGCTGGCTTCGATTTCGTATAAATCATCAATGGTTGGCAACTCTTGTGCATAAGCGACACGCAACCAATCGCGTTCTTCTTCGGTAGGGTCAATCAAATCGACCCAAATAACTTCTGCCCCTAAATCGGCGGCTGCATTAATAGCAATTTGCTCGAGCGCGCCTTTGTTGAGGGAAAAAGCCAT
The DNA here is from genome assembly GCA_002333125.1 of Moraxellaceae bacterium UBA2032. Taxonomy (GTDB): domain Bacteria; phylum Pseudomonadota; class Gammaproteobacteria; order Pseudomonadales; family Moraxellaceae; genus Agitococcus. Next base: position 5,530 of record DDBM01000146.1, read on the forward strand.
TAGCATAAATAAAGCTCACCATAAAAATAGCAAATAATAAATAGAGTGCATACTTTAGCAAAATTAATGTGTCAGTTTCGAGTTAAAAGCTATTTTTACCACATGAATTATGCAAATGAGGCGATTTTTAGCTATTAAACGACGCTGTTCTGGCAATAGACCATGCTTGAATCTGAGTTGCGCCGTGTTCACGCAACAAATAGGCGAGTGTTTTGGTCGTTGCGCCTGTGGTAATGACATCATCAATTAAAGCGATATGTGTGACCGATAATGGACGAGTGAGGGCATAGCTTGATTGCACATTGACTAAACGCTGTTGTTTATTGAGTGATTTTTGTTGTGTGGTTTGCTGTGTGCTTTGCAAACTATGGTAATCAATAGGAATGTGTAATTGTTTGCTTAGCACTTTGGCAAGTTCTAGGCTTTGATTAAAACCGCGCTGTTTGAGTTTGTTAGGGTGTAATGGGACAGGCATCAAAACTTGCGGCAATGGGTATTGTTGTTTTTTGACCTGAGCAATCAGGGTTTGGGCAAAGCTATTGCATAGAGCCAGCCTAGCTTGGCTTTTGTATTGAAATAGCAATTCGTTAATAGGAAATTGATATGCAAAGGCACTCAAACAAGCTGCAAATGGCCAATCTTCGGCTT
>DDBM01000146.1:6214-6496 GCA_002333125.1 Moraxellaceae bacterium UBA2032
TTTGACTCTTTTAGGACTTACGCGGTTATTGCTTATTTGCTCACTAAAAAATCGGCTCTACCGATTTTTGGTTCACAAAACGCGCGTGTGCGGTGCAATACGTAAGTCCTATCTTTTTTATTGGGTGTTGTATGACTGCTTTGCGCCATGACTGGCATCGTGCCGAAATTAGAGCCTTGTTTGATTTGCCTTTTAACGATTTATTGTTTAAAGCACAAACGGTGCATCGTCAGCATTTTGATGCCAATGCGGTACAAGTTAGCACGTTGTTGTCAATTAAAA
>DDBM01000184.1 GCA_002333125.1 Moraxellaceae bacterium UBA2032
GTGACTTCGGCGCGTTGTTTTAATACCGTTAAAATATCGGCAGAAATTTCTACGGGTGTTTTTTCGCCTTGTGTGGTTAAAAAGGCAGGCATTCCCGTCTCGGTGGCTCTAAAGTGATACGGCAACTCTGAGCCTAACTGTTTAATATCATTTAAACCACGCCCCATTAACCGCTTAACCGAAATAATAGTGTTGTGTGGGTCTTTAATTGCGGCTTCTTTAGCCTCAAAACCGACCACTTTTTGGCCGTTAGCACAATAACGCACCACAGAGGGTAATAAATGCTGTTGCGTGTCATCGGCTAAGGTAGCGGCTTGTCCCGAACGTACGGTAGCGACTAAGGAATTGGTTGTGCCTAAGTCTATACCTGCGGCCAAACGATGTTGGTGCGGGGCTTGGCTTTGATTAGGTTCGGCAATTTGAAGTAAGGCCATAAATATGCTTGTTAATTAACATGAGTGGGGCTATGAAATTCCCCTCCTTGGAGGGGTTAGGGGTGGGTTTATCTTTAGGACACACCCCTAAATCCCCTCTCAAGAGGGGACTTCGCCGTTAAAAAATCAATCTTCGTCGTAATAATCTTCGTCTTCGAGCTTATCTTCATGCTGACGAATATCAGCTAAAAAATTAGCCATAAAGTGCATTTTGCGTACGGTGTCTTGAGCTTCTGACCAATCTTCGTCATTGTAATCTAAGACAAATTCACGCGCTAAACTCTGTAACCACTCTTCGACTTCTAAACGTAATCCAACTAACTGTTCAACGCTGTTAGCTTCGTCCATTTGCTCACGTAATTCTAACTGACTCATTAAAAAGTCAGTATCGGCAATGCTGGTGTTAAGCGAAATAGGATGAGCGGCCAACTCTAACAAGTAACTCGCACGTTTAACGGGACTATTTAAGGTCTCAAAAGCGGTATTAAGCTGCGCCGACCATTGTACGGCTTTTTGCTGCTCTTCGGGGTGATGTGCAAAACGATCAGGATGATATTGGCGTTGTAATTCACGATAGCGACCTGCTAATGCGGCATTATCTAAAGGAAACCCAATGGCTAGGCCAAATAAAACAAAATAATTATCGCGAATATCCACAGCGGCCTCAATTGATTAGACAGACTTTAGTAGCCTGTATGAAGCATAGCAAAATACAGGTAATCAAAACATTATCCCGTGTTTCTACAAACTCTAAGCTTACCCCACCCTAGCCCTCCCCTAATTTAAGGGAGGGAATACATTTAGACTAAACGGTAAATGACTCTCCACAACCACATTCACCTTTTTGGTTGGGATTGTTAAATTTAAAGCCTTCGTTTAACCCTTCTTTTACAAAATCCATTTCGATGCCATCTAAATAAACGAGGCTTTTAGGGTCAATAAAAACTTTTACGCCGTGTGATTCAAATACTTGGTCGGCGCTGTCGATATCATCAACAAACTCTAACACATAGGCCAGCCCCGAACAGCCAGATACTTTTACGCCAACACGAATACCTTCGCCTTTGCCTCGATTACTCAAAAAATCGGCTACATAAGTTGCCGCAGAAGGTGTTAAGGTCAAAGCCATTATTATGCCCCTTGTTTTTGACGATAATCTTCAATCGCTGCTTTAATGGCATCTTCTGCCAATACCGAGCAGTGAATTTTAACAGGTGGCAAAGCCAATTCTTCGGCAATATCCGAATTTTTGATGGTTTGTGCTTGGTCTAAGGTTTTGCCTTTTAACCATTCGGTAACCAAAGAACTTGATGCAATAGCAGAGCCACAACCGTAGGTTTTAAAACGGGCATCTTCAATCACACCGCTATCATTGACACGAATTTGCAAACGCATCACGTCGCCACACGCAGGCGCACCAACCATTCCTGTACCTACATGGCTGTCACCCGTATCTAACTTGCCCACATTACGTGGATTTTCGTAGTGATCAATCACTTTTTCGCTGTAAGCCATGACCGTATCCTCATCTGTATAAAGTTCCCTCCCCTTTATGTAAGGGGAGGAGTTTTGTTAATGGGCTGCCCATTGCACTTGGCTAAGGTCGATACCGTCTTTGTACATATCCCACAACGGTGACAAATCACGCAGTTTATTAACCGCATTTTTTGACTGCTCAATAACAAAATCTATGTCGGCTTCGGTAGTAAAACGACCAATGGTAAAACGAATTGAGCTATGGGCTAATTCATCGGTTAAACCTAAAGCGCGTAATACATACGACGGCTCTAAACTTGCCGAGGTACAGGCCGAACCTGAAGACACGGCTAAATCTTTAAGTGCCATAATCAACGATTCACCTTCAACAAAGTTAAAGCTGATGTTAATGTTACCTGCAATGCGTTGCTCTGCATCACCATTTAAAAACACTTGCTCTAAAGAAGACAAGCCATTCCATAATTTATCACGCAATACTTTTAACTGTGCTTGCTCATTCATGCCTTCTTCTTTAGCAATTCTAAAGGCTTCGCCCATACCCACAATTTGATGTGTGGCTAAAGTACCCGACCTAAAACCACGCTCATGACCACCGCCATGAATTTGTGCTTCTAAGCGAATACGCGGTTTACGGCGTACAAACAAAGCACCAATGCCTTTAGGACCATAGGTTTTATGTGCCGAGAAGCTCATCAAATCGACTTTCATGGTTTCGAGGTCGATTTCAACCTTACCTGTAGATTGCGCGGCATCAACGTGAAAAATAATACCTTTACTACGGGTTAACTCACCAATGGCAGCAATATCGGTAATCGTACCAATTTCGTTGTTAACGTGCATTAACGACACCACAATGGTATCGGGGCGTAATGCCGCTTCGACCATCTCAACAGTAATTAAACCTGTTTTGGGTGTGGGGTCTAAATAAGTAACTTCAAAACCTTCACGCTCTAATTGACGACAGGTATCTAATACCGCTTTATGTTCAATTTTAGAGGTAACAATGTGCTTGCCTTTNNCTGCACCTTTAATAGCAAGGTTGTTAGACTCGGTTGCGCCTGATGTCCAAACGATTTCGCGTGGGTCAGCATGTACCAAATCGGCGACTTGTTGACGTGCGGTTTCGATGGCTTCTTCGGCTTGCCAGCCATAACCATGCGAACGCGATGCAGGATTACCAAAGTTCCCTTCAAGAGTAAGGCATTCTACCATTTTGGCGGCAACACGAGGGTCTACAGGCGTAGTGGCAGAGTAATCGAGATAAATTTGACGTTTCATATTGACTCTTTATGACCTAGCTCAAAACAAACATTATATTGCAAACACCGCTTTTACGATAAAAGCCCATGTTGCTCTGAGGGATGCTGGGTTAGAGGGCAAATAAGCTACTGATACTTAATGCCTCGCTTTGTCGTGAGTTTTTGCTTTGTCTTAAAGCAACGGCTTGCACTTCACGACGATTAACCAACTCTTCTAAGCTGATATTAGATAAGAAATCATGGATGCGCGCGCTTAAATCTGTCCATAAGTCATGGGTTAAACACATGACTCCTTGTTGACAATCACCTTGCCCCGCACAGCGAGTCGCATCGACTAATTCATCAACCGCATCAATAATTTGCGCGATAAAAATTTCACCACCGTGTCGAGCCAATTGATAACCGCCACCTGGCCCGCGTACGCTAGAAACCAAACCACTTTTGCGTAGTTTAGCGAATAACTGTTCTAAATAGGAGATAGAAATGGTTTGACGCTCAGAAATATCAGCCAAACTGACAGGGTCTAAACGGGCGTGAATAGCAAGGTCTAACATTGCGGTGACTGCATAACGACCTTTAGTGGTTAAACGCATGATTCATCCCCCTCTTACAACTTATTAGGATTTACGCGCCAATTGTAGTGCAATACGTAAGTCCAGAACAAAAATCTTAAGGTAATTATAGTTAATCCCTAGTATTTTAGTCAAGAATAATAGTTGACTAAAATACTAGGTTAATTTAATTACAACTAAATAAGATTGTTAACGTGAAGGAAAATCACCCCACTACATCACAACAGCGCATGGCAGCTCCACTATCATCGTGAAAACCAAGCATATACGCTAAGTGGTAAATCGTTTCGCGGTCTTGTGCCTGTGCAATAAATACACATAACGCACCCGACTCGGTTTCCCAAGACCATAAATTAAAGCCATCTTCAATTAACACATCGTTGATTTGAGCAAAAAACTCATCGGTATCATCAAAGCTATAGGCTGGCTCATCGTCGTCTTCGTCATCTTGTTCAATGTCATTATTACTATCAGTAGCATAAAAACGAATCGCCAAACGGCGACGACGTACTTGCTCTTGTAAGTCATCGAGCATGACATCTAACTCGTCCCATTCTCGATACAGCAACACAGGACGCAAGGCAGTACGCAATGGCTCACTTAATTCAAGCCATTCGGTTATATCGTCAACATCTTCATCCACAGTGGCTTTAAAGGCTGCAAAACATTGTTGTGCAAGTGCAGGATTATCCCACAGCAACAAATAAAATAGTTCGTTGGCAGCGTCTAACTTCTCGATAGCGAGCATGGTTATTCCTAAGAAAATTCAAAAAACTACTGCCCAGATTCTTGCATTACTGCTAAATCTTCGGCTTTTAAGGCATCGGGCTTTTCGTCACAAAAATCTTTATTAACCCCTTTTAATGCACCGCACATTTTATCTAAACGTTTATCGGTGGCTTGCATGTGGTCGAGTAACACGCGTAAGGCTTCAACCACAGGGTCAGGTAAATCGGGCGAGGCGGCATAAGCCTGAAAACCAATTTTTTGAGCAAATTCTAAACGGGCTTGTTCATCAGGGTGTGCTTCTAACACTTGCTTTAAAATAATTCGCGCAGGATTACCTACGGCGGTTGCGCCTGCGGCTAAGGCTTTGGTTACGACGGCATTAGAGCCAATTTTTGCGCCTTTGCCTACCACAAAAGGCCCTAGCACTTTGGCCCCTGCGCCCACGACTACACCATCTTCTAAGGTAGGATGACGTTTGCCTTTTTGCCATGTTGTACCACCTAAAGTCACCCCATGATACAGCGTCACATCATCGCCAATTTCGGCGGTTTCGCCAATCACCACACCCATACCGTGGTCAATAAAAAACCGTCGCCCAATTTTAGCGGCAGGATGGATTTCGATGCCTGTTAAAAATCGACTCAGGGTAGATACAGCTCGTGCTGAGCCTTTAAGTTGTGACTGCCATAAACCATGTGCAACGCGATGCAGAGCAATCGCATGAATACCAGGGTAGTTAATAATCACTTCGAGTGTGTTGCGTGCCGCAGGGTCACGCGCAAATACCGCTTGTACATCTTCGCGTAATTGTTTAATTAAAGAAAACATATAAAAAACCTTATCAATTTAAAAATAACAAACAGCAACTATCGCCATATTGCTCACAACATCGTGCATAAAATTGTGTTTGCCAAAACTGATTAAGCTGAGTCATAAGTTGCTCTCTCTAATAAATTACCCTTTTTTAAGTTGGGTTATCTCGCTGGCCATTGCTTGCATACGGCTAAAAATACCACGCCATAAGTTATACTCTAGCCTATCTAAACGCAAACGGCTAAACATACGCCGCACTCGCGCAGGCATTTGTCTAGGATTATTGGGGTCTAAAAAACCAGACTCAATCAATGCCGTTTCAAAATGGGTAAAAAACTGCTCCATATCACTCACAGGCACAATGTCTTCATCCCACGGTGCATGAGCCAAAGGCATAGTTTTTTGAGCTACCACGCCCTTTTCGGCCATTAAATGCGCCATACGTACTTCATAGGCAATCACTTGTACTGCCGAGGCCACATTTAATACGCCATACTCTTCATCACTAGGAATAGACACATGATAATGACATTGGTGTAACTCTTCGTTGGTTAGCCCCCTGTCTTCGCGCCCAAACACTAAGGCAACGGGATGCTTGGACGACTCAAGTTGAACCAACTCACCTGCTTCACGCGCATTTAATAAGGGCCACGGAATAGTACGACTCCGCGCACTCGCTCCAATCACTAAAGAACAATCGGCAATGGCTTCTTCGAGCGTTGCCACCACACGCGCCGTTGCTAAAACATCAGATGCACCCGATGCTAAGGCAGTAGCTTCGCTACTAGGAAACACTTTGGGGTCAACTAAGACTAATTGACGTAAACCCATGGTTTTTAAGGCACGCGCTGCCGAACCAATATTGGCCGCCAGACTGGTATTAACCAACACAATACGGATATTACTAAACATAGGTTAACACCATATAAACAAGGACATAGGCACACGGTTAAGCCCTAAAAGCGTGCATTGTGTGCCTTAGTCATAAAAAAGGTCGTTAATAGTAGCAAATAACCGCCTAAGTCTCTGCTATAATTTGCGGCTCACATTTTGTTCTTTAAGAGTCTGTGTCCATGCAACCGATGCTTACGATGGCCGTTCGTGCCGCTAAACAGGCGGGCGAACTCATTGCCAAAGCCGCCCAGCAATTACAATTTGCTGATATTGATATTGAATCCAAAGGCATTAACGATTTTGTAACCCGCGTGGACAAAGACGCAGAGCGCATGATTATTGACAATCTACGCAAAGCCTATCCTATTCATAGTTTTCAGGGTGAAGAAAGCGGTTTAAGCGAAGGACAAGGCGCAGGTAAAGATTGGTTATGGATTATTGACCCCTTAGACGGCACTACCAATTTTATTCATGGTTTTCCACAATATGCGGTAAGTATTGCGGTGCAATACAAAGGTCAAACCGAACACGCGGTAGTTTACAACCCGATTAGCGAAGAATGCTTTAGCGCGAGTCGCGGTCATGGTACGACCTTAAATGGTCGTCGTTTGCGAGTGAGCCAACGTAAAGGCTTAGAAGGCGCGTTAATTGGCACAGGCTTTCCGTTTCGTCCTGCCCAACACAGTTATTTAGACTCTTATTTGAGTGGTTTTAAAGCGGTTGCCTTACAAGTCGCGGGGATTCGTCGTGCAGGCGCGGCCTCTTTAGATTTAGCCTTTGTAGCGGCAGGTCGTTTAGATGGCTTTTTTGAATTAGGTTTAGCCCCGTGGGATATGGCCGCAGGCGATTTGTTGATTCGTGAAGCAGGTGGTTTTGTGTGTGATATGGCAGGTGGCCATAATTACTTAAAATCGGGCAATATTGTGGCGGGTAATATTAGAGTGATGAAAGCGTTGGTAACAACGGTAGCACCACATTTGCCCGAAGATATGCGTCGTTAATTTACAGTTAACGCTAAAAAAGCCTCGATAATTCGGGGCTTTTTTATTCAAAACAATAAGTCTATCTGTGGGTTTTGTGCCTCAATCTCACACTACTTAGCTCTCAAACCTAGCATAAACTGCCTGCTTGTTTTAAGCTAAATCAAAAGCACTAGGAATTATAAGTATGAGCGAATCGCTTAGTTTAGCGTTACACAGCGTATGGCACACCGACTACTTATATGCCATTGGTTTAATTGCCACCACGTTAACACTGTTATTTAAACACAGCAATGACCGAGCAACTATCCTCAAAAATGCGTTTACTTTTTTGGGTATGGCTTTTTTTTCTGCACTGGCTAGCTTTATTTGTTATTTACTCAGCCTCACTTTAGCGGCACGTATTCTTAACGAAATCGCGGTAATTTTAATCGGCCTATTAGCCTTACGTGCCGTTGGCTTATGTATTTTTAGAATATTTTTACCTCATTTAAGCATACAACCACCACGCATTTTAGAAGACATTATGTTAGTCCTCGCTTACATTGCATGGGGCATGGTGCGAATGAGCGAGGCAGGGGTTAACTTATCGGGTTTGGTGACTACATCAGCCGTTATTACAGGTATTGTCGCTTTTTCGATGCAAGACACCCTCGGCAATATTTTAGGTGGATTGGCCTTACAACTTGACAAATCTATTAGCATTGGTGACTGGATTGAGGCCGATACTATTCGGGGTCAAGTAATTGAGGTGCATTGGCGACATACCGCGGTACGCACCCGTAATGGTGAGATTATTGTCGTGCCTAATAGTATTTTAATGAAAGGCAAAGTCACCATTGTAGGCGGTGAAGATGTTCCTCAGTGGCGACGTTGGGTGTATTTTGCCTTAAGTAATACCATTCCCCCACAACGGGTGATTAATAGTGTTGATAAAGCCTTGCATCAAGCTGAAATCCCTTTAGTTAGCCACCATCCCAAGCCTCAATGCGTATTAATGGACTTTAAAGAGGGCTTGTGTGTGTATGCGGTACGTTATTGGCTAACCAACCCTCAAATAGACGACCCAACCGATGGCATAATGCGCGTACATATTTTTGCCGCCTTGCAACGCCACGGTTTGGTATTAGCTGCCCCAACCTTTGCAGTTAACATGACCACAGAATCTTTAGAGCGAGAAAATCGTTTACACGATGCCGAACTTGCCGTTAGAGAGCACAATTTGGCACAAATGGATTTGTTTACCATGCTTTCGCCAGAAGAGCGTACTCATCTTGCTAAAACCTTAACCTACGCTCCTTTTGCCAAAGGTGATGTTATTACACGTCAGGGTGATGTGGCTCATTGGCTATATGTTTTAATGACAGGTGAAGTGGATATTTGGTACGAAATCAATCAAAAAGAACGCAAGCTACTCACCACCCTACCGTCTGGCCGTGTATTTGGCGAAATGGGTTTGATGACAGGGGAACCAAGACGCGCAACCGTCATCGCTAAAACTGATGTGGAATGCTATCGTATTAATAAAAAAAGTTTTGAATCCATTATGCAATCGCGCCCTGCCCTTGCCGAAGAGTTTGCTCGCATTTTAACCGAACGAAATGAGCAGTTAGTCGCCGTAAAACAGCCTGATAAACAAACGAATGATCACCAGCACCATGACCGTTTATTAGATAATATTAAGCGTTTTTTTAAACTCAGTTAATTATTTATTGCGCTTTAAATTGACTTTTATGATGTGCTAACTAAGCTAAAAAGACATATAAATAATAAGTAAGAGGTGTGTCATGTTATTACTCCGTCACTGGCAACAACACATTAGCGCAAGCATTGACTATTTTTTTATTTTACTTGCAAAAGCAGACACGCCCGAATCATGGGATAAATGTCTGATTCCTGTCACTAAACGTTGAGTATTTATATTGCGGTTGTTGCATATCAGTACATTGGGTTAGCATAAATAACGTAATTGCCGTAAGCTTTATCGATGCTAATAACTGATGTAAGACAACAACATGATAGCGGAACACTTTCACTTTTTTATTGCCGCCTTTATTACGGCAGGTCTCGTGTTTGTCACCACGTTAATACATTATGAGGTGTTGCGTCTAATTTCAGAACTTATTCCTAAACTCACTATTAAGCCACGCTTACGCGTTTTAGTGGTTATTTATGGAACTTTTTTTGCTCATGTACTCGAAATTTGGCTGTTTTCTGTGGCCTATTATGTGCTTAACACACATTTGTCATTGGGTTCGTTTCATGGTTTAACGGCTACGGCTCATTTTTATGATTTTCTGTATTTTTCGGCGGTGGTGTATACCTCATTGGGCTTTGGCGACATTTTACCGCATGGCCATATGCGTTTAATTGTAGGTGCTGAAGGCTTAGTTGGCTTATTAATGATTGGCTGGTCGGCATCATTTATTTATTTGATTATGGAAAAGTTTTGGCTTGATCATCGTAAAGTGCCTAAAAAATAGCTTCAACCTAAGCTCAGTCAGCGTTACAACGCTCCCTGAGCGGAGAAGTCGAAGGGCAATTTAGCCTATACCTCACGCTACTTGGTCAAAATTAATTTATTGTTGCTAGTAATACGTAAACGATATTCTTCGCCTTCGTGAGTAATACGAATCTCGCGCCCTACTGCAAATAAACGAGTGGAATCAATGGTAGGAAACCGACGTGTGGCTGGCAAAACGTGTTGTTGGGCGTGCATGATAAAATCCTATTTAAGTAAGTATTTTTATATGATAATGATTCTCATTAACAAATACAACTAGCTACCAACAAAAACTCATAAAAAAGGCGGATAAATCCGCCTTCTTTATTGCCCTCACTCTAGCTTTCTCCCAAAGAGAGGATTTACAACATTTCTGGTCGCATATGTGGAAACAAAATCACATCACGAATCGACGGCGAGTTAGTAAATAACATCACCAAACGGTCAATGCCAATACCCTCACCTGCGGTTGGTGGCAAACCATATTCTAAGGNNCCACCAATAAAAAACTCAAAACGGTCAGTAATAAAATCGTTGTTATCATTACGACGCGCCAATGGCGACACTTCGGCAGGATACTCGGTAATAAACGTCGGTTGACGTAATTTAGTTTCGACCGTTTCTTCAAAAATAATGGTATGTAATTTACCAATACCCCAAATCGGTTTGACCTTTTCTTTAAGGTCTTTTTCGACAATCGCGGTGGCTTGTGCCATATCCCACAATTGCTCGCGGGTATATTGGGGGTTGTAGTGCAAAATCGAATCAACCATGCTCATACGCACAAACGGTGCGCCAAAATCATAAACTTCGCCTTGATACTCCACCTCGGTTTTGCCTAATACTTCTTGAGCTACAGTTTTTAGCATCGCTTCGGTTAAGTCCATCAAATCATTGTAATCGGCGTAGGCTTGATAAAACTCAATCATGGTAAATTCTGGGTTGTGACGAGTCGATACCCCTTCATTACGAAAATTACGGTTAATCTCAAACACACGCTCAAAACCACCCACCACTAAACGCTTGAGGTATAACTCAGGTGCAATACGCAAAAACAAAGGCATATCTAAGGCGTTATGATGCGTAGCAAACGGTTTAGCGGCTGCCCCACCCGGTATAACGTGCATCATGGGTGTTTCGACTTCCATAAAATCTTGCTTCGTCAAAAAGCGACGAATACCATCAATCACTTGAGCGCGAATTTTAAAAGCTTTGCGCGTCTCTTCGTTCATGATTAAATCAACATAACGTTGACGATATTTCATTTCTTGGTCAGCCAAACCATGAAATTTATCAGGCAATGGGCGCAACGATTTAGTCAACAAACGCACTTCTTCGATATGTAACGACAATTCGCCTGTTTTGGTTTTGAAGATGTAGCCTTTGCCGCCCACAATGTCGCCAATATCCCATGTTTTAAAATCGGCATACACCACTTCGCCGACACTGTTTTGCGATACATAAAACTGAATACGGCCTGTCATGTCTTGTACGGTAATAAAACTGGCTTTACCCATGACACGTTTAAGCATCATACGGCCAGCAATGGACACATAACGCTTTTCGCCTGCTTCGAGTTCTTCTTTGGTGTTATCGGCAAACTGCTGTTGCAAGTTTTGGGCGTAGCTGTCACGTCTAAAATCATTAGGAAAGGCTTGGCCTTTGCTGCGTAAGTCGGCTAATTTTTGTTGGCGTTGAGCAAACAATTCATTTTCGGAAACTTGAACTTCGGGGGAGTTACTCATGGTTTTCTCTCTAAAAGATAACTCCTCCCCCTTATCAAGAGGGAGGTTGGGAGGGGGTTATAAAAACCAAACCCCACCCTAGCCCTCCCCTAATTTAGGGGAGGGAATAAAATGATTTTACAAGCCCATTTTTAACGAGGCTTCAATAAAGGCATCTAAGTCACCGTCTAATACGGTATCGGGACGTGAATGCTCTACGTTGGTTCGTAAATCTTTGACGCGAGATTGGTCAAGCACATAAGAGCGAATTTGACTGCCCCAACCGTTTTCGGATTTGGTTTCTTCTAGTGCTTGCTTGGCTGAGTTTTTCTTTAACACTTCTAACTCGTATAACTTAGCGCGTAATAACTTCCATGCACGGTCACGGTTAGCATGTTGCGAACGCTCGTTTTGACACGCCACCACGGTATTGGTAGGCACGTGGGTTAAACGCACCGCAGAGTCGGTTTTGTTAATATGCTGACCAC
>DDBM01000164.1:0-2285 GCA_002333125.1 Moraxellaceae bacterium UBA2032
TTAGACCATGCAGATGTGGCATTAATTAGAGAAAAACACGGCCATGACCTTGCCTCATTTTTGCCCAATTTAACCATTAGCGAAAGCGTGGAAGACTCTGCGGCCATTAATAACATTAAAAATGGTGCAATTATTATTGCAGGTAGCGGTATGTGTACAGGTGGACGTATTAGGCATCATTTTAAGCATCGTTTGTGGAAAGCTAACACCCATATTGTGTTTGTGGGGTTTCAGGCACGCGGCACGTTAGGACGCATTTTGGTAGATGGCGTAAAACGCATTAAGCTGTTTGGCCAACCCATGATAGTTAGAGCGCATATTCATACCTTGGGTGGGTTTTCGGCTCATGCAGGACAAAAAGAGTTGTTAGCTTGGGCGAGTCATTTTAAGCCGCAACCCCGTTTGTATTTGATTCATGGTGAGCCTAAAGCAATGGAGGTGTTAAGCGATGCGTTGGCGCAAAAACATCGTATTAATGCCGAAGTGCCTGCTCAGTTGTCGCAAATTTTGTTTTAAATTAAATAAACAGGACTCAGAAATCCCCCTAACCTCTTTTAACAAAGAGGCTTCGACCCTTCGGCAGGCTCAGGGCTGGCCAAGCTCAGCCAGCGCAAAAAAGCTCCCTGAGCGGAGTCGAAGGGATAGTTTAAGCAAACGTCAACAAGCCCTATAGTTGCTTTTCCATCTTTTTAGAATTAGGCACGGCAATACCTTCACGCTTTCCCGAAAAAGTTTTGGTTTTGGTGACAACTAGGCCAAGACTGCTATACAGTTTTTCGGCTCTAGGATTAGTATCTGCGACATCCAAAGCAAAAATACGATAGCCTCGTTGTTTAGCGGTTGCCAATTGTGACTCAATCAATGCACGGCCAATACCTTGACCACGTAATGTGGCCAAAACACCAAAATTGGCTAAATATAATTCATCTTTTTTAGGTTTTTTCATCACACTACTAATATGACTCGAACGCAACAACGCACTTGCCACACCAAAACCATAAAATAAGCACATATTAAGTGCCGTGCCTAATAACAATTTATCGTATTGTTTGCCATCATAAAAACAGCCCGTTGCTACCACTTCGCCATTTTTGACTGCTACTGTGACGTTGTTATAACCACAAAAGCCACGCCCCGAATTAAACTCATAAGCAATATAATCTTGTGCTGTGTGCTGATTGTTTTGATAAATAAAGTCATACAGTTCAGGCCCTGCACTATAAATCAAGGCCGCCACATTCACTTTATCAGTTTTTTTAGCGTTTCTAATTTCCATATTTTTCTCACCAATTTGATATTAAAACTTAATCGCACACTGAGCGAAGTTGAAGTAAGTAGTTGGTTTCGACTCCGCTCAACCACCATAATGCCTGTTCACCATACAACGAAAACACCAGCAAACTTTAGCATTCGTGCTTGGCGTAACCAATCTAACGTAAACAATCAGGCTGAATCAAGCCGTTAACCGCCAAAACTTGTGGCTCACTCAACCATAAACGCACATCAACACCTAACAACTCAGCACAATAACTCAGCAAATGCGCCCACGTAATACCATTGGCATACAACATACCAAACACATCTAACGTACCACCCCGATTTTTGTAGCCTACAAAACAACTTTGGCCATAACCTGTATCCAAACGACGTAATACACCCGTCATAACTTCGGGGCGGGTATGACACACAAACAAGCGTTTTTGTACCGCTGGAATACAGGTATTTAAGGCGGCATCATCTAACACATAAACCGCTTCTTTGGCATCTCGTGCAATCCTAAACCGCGCAGGCTCAACAATCGCCACTACCGACACCGCCACGCCATGTTGTTGTAATACCTGAGCCGCACGTTGTACCGCTTGTAATTGGTACGAGCCAATAGCCAAAAGCTGTATTTGTGCCTCATGGTCATGACTTAAGGTGATTGCACCCTGCTTGGCAGCTTGTTGGGCTTGTGTGGCATCACACACCACAGGCAACACATTTTTGGCGGCAACAACAGTGGCAACTCTGCCTCGCTGCTCATACAAATAACTTAATTGTGCTAAAGCGGTATTGGCATCACACGGAAACAATACAGGCGCAACATCGCTCATTTCGCCTAACCATGCTTCGCTGAGGGTTGGGTCTTGGTGAGATTGTTCGTTTTTGCCGTTTTCCCATGTATGCGAGCTAACCACAATCGGCACGCTTAACCATTGCGGCGCACGATTTGTTTCGCATAAATGGCGCGCAAAAATCACTTCTTGACGCATCGCGCCTAACATTTTTACCGCAAAAGCCTC
>DDBM01000164.1:2319-14599 GCA_002333125.1 Moraxellaceae bacterium UBA2032
ATTCGGTCTAAGGTCAAGTTCATGCGATTACTACGCATTTCGTCAGGATTAGCCACTCGCACACGCAATTTAGGGTTAGCCGCCACTAAATCACTAAAATAACGGTCTATTGCCACCATCGNNGTGGTAATTGCCCAATTTAAGTTTTCTTGAGCCACATATAAAGGCTCACAACCTGCGTTAAATAAATCGCGCGCTGCGGCATCATGGGCAGGACTTTGAGCAATAGGCAAATTATGCGATGCGTTTGTTCCTGCATTCACAAAACCAAAACCTTTGACGGTTTCGGCAATGCAATAGGGCAACATCACAGGATAATTACTATTGCCTTGCTTAATTTCTTGATGTTGCTGTTGTAAGTTTTGCGCCATGCTAATAATCGCCCATGCAAAGGCAGCAGGGTCTCGACCATTAATTTGTATCGGAGCAAAACCATTCAGCTTTAAATGTTCCTCAAACCAATACACACCACCCGACTGAGACATGGTAGTACGTTGGTCGATACGACGGCCATTGGCAATCATAATGGGCATCACTAAGCCTGTATCTTCGCCACGCCAAAAACGCGGCACCCAATCACTGCCGCGCTGTTCTTCAAAGGCACCATCGCTCAAAAAAGCCACTAACTCTTGCTTTGGTAAAGGCATATGCACATATTGCAGCTCGGCAAAGCCTAAATAGCCGCCTTCAATAATGCCGCCTGCGGTGTAAGGATTAACATGACTGCCTAAAGGGGCTTGAGGTCGGCCTTCTTGACTTACTGCATAGCTATAAAAATCTTGGACTAATTGGCTAAGTCCTGCATCATTTAAAGGATAACGCTGTGCTTGTTCGGCTTCGGTGTTGCCTAATAAAATATTAACCGCATCAATCGCAGCCACACAATGGCCTTGTCCCATCATCCATGCGCGGGTTTTGCCTGTGAGTGCATTGGCCAACAAATAGCCCACATAAGCAGGCACTATATTTAATGCACCGCCCGTGTGGCCTTCGGGAGTTTCTTTAAAGTCATTGCCTTTAAGAGGACGACCATCTAAATAAACGTGTTTGCTATAGGTCATGTGTACCGTAAGCCACATCGCCATATTGCATAAATAATCTGCGGCGGTTAATAAACGTAGGGCTTGCTCTTGGCTGCATAATCCTTGACGTTCTAACTCGGCCAACAAATCTAAAATTCGCTCTTGGGTGAGCTTGTCGTGCCTAACTACGCCTTGGCCTGCCGACCACTGCTCAAAACTAATATTCATATTGTTAAATTCCTCGTGTTAGATTTATCATCTGTTGACGTTTGAGCTAATTGCGTATTTTTGGCTGAATATTGAGTATTTTCTGCCATTCTTCCCTCACTCTAGCTCTCTCCCACAGGGAGAGAGGACTCCCTCTCCCTTTGGGAGAGNNGGCTAAATCAAAACGTCAACAAACCCTATTATCTGTGATATCAAGATTTATATATTTTCTTGTTATAACACAATCTATTACTTCGACAACGGCAAAAACAAATACTATGCTTAACAGCAAAATATAAAAAGGAACACCTTATGAAAATTCGTCAATTAGTAAACCACTGGCAAAGCATGGGTGATGACTCTTCCCCTAAAACACGACTCCATATTGATATTCCCATTCACGATGCCGCTAGACTTGCGGCTCTTGCCGATTTGTTTCCTGCACTTAAAGCGCAAGAAATCATTGCTGCATTATTACACTCTGCCCTTAATGATGTAGAAGAAGCTTTTCCGTATGTTAAAGGTGACACTCAAGTGGGTGAAGATGAGCAAGGCAACCCTATTTATCAAGATATCGGCTACACACCGCGCTTTTTAGCCTTAGTGCAACAACATTTAGCTAAAATAGAAAAATAACTGAGTAAAATTTATGACGTTCAACATCTTTAGACTATTAAGTATTATTGAAGGCTTATCATTACTATTTTTATTATTTGTGGCTATGCCTGCCAAATATCAGTTTAACATCACAGGCATTGTACCGATTGCGGGCATCACGCATGGCTGTTTGTGGTTGGCTTATGTGGTTTTATCATTAGTGGTGAGTCATCAACAAAAATGGTCGGTGGGTTTTTGGGTCGCTACTTTAGGGGCATCAGTTATCCCTTTTGCCTGTTTTATACTCGAAAGAAAACTCAAACCCATGACTTCACTAGGTAATACTTAAATGACAAGCATGTCATGGCATAAATTACTCAGTGCTGACCGTTTGGGTAGCCGTAAACCACACGACGAAACCTCACGCAGTCCGTTTCATAAAGATTATGACCGTATTGTCTTTTCGGGTGGGTTTAGACGACTCAACCGCAAAACCCAAGTACATCCGCTATCACAACACGATACGGTACATACCCGTTTAACTCATAGCTTAGAAGTCTCGTGTGTAGGGCGCAGTTTAGGCATGTTGGCCGCCGAAAAAATTATCGACCAATTGCCGCATTGGGTCTCTCCTGCCGACATGGGGGCAATTATTCAAGCGGCGTGTTTAGCACACGATATTGGTAATCCACCCTTTGGTCATGCAGGCGAATACGCTATTCGAGACTGGTTTTTGTTGCCGCAACAAGCNNCCGTGGTTATCTAAACCCATTGCAGGCGGCGTTGCGAGTCACAAACGCGCTAAGTTTGGCTGTTACCATACCGAAAAACACTTATTAAGCACTTTAGCTCAACAACTTGGTTTAATTCAGCAAGGTGATTTTCATTGGTGTAGGCATCCTTTAGCCTATTTACTCGAAGCGGCTGATGATATTTGTTATACCTTGATTGATTTAGAAGATGGTTTAGCCTTAGGAATGCTGCGCTATGACGAAATAGAACCACTTTTTTTACAATTATTAGACGACCTACCTCCACCGCCCGAACTCAAACAAGATGTGCCTGCACCGCAAAAAATTGCTGCGCTACGCGGTAAAGCCATCGAAAAATTAGTTTCGGCTATTGCCATCGCTTTTGAGCAACAACAGCACGCCTTATTAACAGGCACTTTACAAGGCAGTTTATTGCAGTATTGTCACCCTACGTTAGCCAATGGTATTGATTTAGCTAAAAATTTAGCACGTGAGCGGATATTTAATCATCCTCAAAAAGCCCAACTTGAGCTAGCCGCCTATGCCAGCTTACATACCTTATTAAGTGCTTTTTCGGAAATGACACTAAGCACTTATAAAAAGCAAGCCTTAACCTTTAAACAACAACGCTTACAACAGCTTTTAGGGGTTCATACTCTAAACCCTCAAGATAATCTATACT
This sequence comes from Moraxellaceae bacterium UBA2032, assembly GCA_002333125.1. GTDB lineage: Bacteria > Pseudomonadota > Gammaproteobacteria > Pseudomonadales > Moraxellaceae > Agitococcus. The sequence goes on from DDBM01000164.1 coordinate 5,580, forward strand.
CAGGACTCATGCAGATGCTTGATTTTATTGCTAGCTTATCAGACCATCATGCTTTATCTTTAGCACAAAGCTTACAAGGCATTCAGCCTTAATTTTTTTGGAATAAACACAAGCCCAGAGGCAATTATGGCTCATATTTTAATTATTGATGACTCTCCCACCGAACAAGCAGGTTTAAGCCAAATGCTACAAAAGCATGGCCACATTTGCTCTTTTGCCAATACTGGCGAAATTGGCATTGCCACTGCCAAAAAAAGCAAACCTGACGTGATTTTAATGGACGTGGTAATGCCAGAAACCAATGGTTTTCAGGCAACTCGCAAAATTACCAAAGACCCCGAAACAGCGCATATTCCTGTGATTATGGTCAGTACCAAAAGCCAAGTCACCGATCGTATGTGGGGTATGCGTCAAGGCGCAAGTGAGTATTTAACCAAGCCTGTGGCCGAAGCTGATTTAATTGCTGCCATACAAAAGGTATTAACCAAATAAGCCACGGATTGCAGCGACCCCTTGTGCGCCATAGTGTTGTGCAAGGGGTATATCTTCTTTTTTCATGCCACCTAAAGCATAAACAGGCAACTTTGCTTGTTGTACTGTGTCGGCAAATATTTCCCAGCCCATACCACTTTGCTCAACATGAGACAAGGTATTGTTAACAGGCGACAAGGTGGCAAAATCTGCACCTAATTGCCACGCCATGTGTAATTCTTTGATATTATGGCAAGACACGGCTAAATACTTTTTGTGTAACTTGCCTACTTGCCCTTCGGTTAACACACTTTCTTGTAATATCAACTCTTTAAACGGCACATGCACGCCAACAACACAGGCTATTTTGTTTAATAAATCGGTATGAGTATGTAACATTAAACTCGCTTGATGTTGGCTACACAACTGCGCCACTTGTTGAGCCAAATGACAATAATCAGTTTTTGATAAATTTTTGGCACGTAAACAAAGTGTCATACCAACGTGTAAACGTGGCTTTAGCCATGCTAACAAATCTCCGCCTACTTCGTGTGCTTCTGGGGTGATGTAATACGCACTTGGCAATAATGCCGCTTTTAAAATGGGGGTATTTGCCGCAGGAAAAGCATAGTTTTTTAACTGCTCAGGATTCACCCAAACTGTAGGCTGCCCTTCTGCTCCATGTGCTTCATCCTCAAAAGCCGTGACTCTAAACACTTGTAAACGTACTGATTTGTCGGGGTAATGATGTTCTACTGTTAATAATGGACGATAGTGTGTGGCGGTAATACCGAGTTCTTCTTGTAACTCACGTACTAAGGCTTGAGCTGGTGTTTCGTTGGCATCTACTTTGCCGCCTGCAAACTCCCATAAACCGCCTTGATGCTTATGTAAGGGGCGTTGAGCTATCAATAATTGACCTTGCGCGTTATGTATAACGGCTGCCACCACATTAAGCATTAGTTTTACCTTTTATCCATTAGCGTCTGTCTGTTGCTCATCACTGCTTTCTTGGTTTTCTTGTGCTTTTTGTAGCAACCATTCGTTCATTTCTTCGTTATCAATATTTTGATATAACTCTTCAACAGTCAATGTTAAACCTAAGGATTCAAACGTGATGTTATCTCCTAAAAAATACTTCTCGACTACCCAATTATTACGCTGGCGTTGCACTTCAATTTTAACCGCGCTTTGTTCGACCAAAATATATTCTTGCAACGTGGGAATGGTGGCATAAATCTGAAATTTGGTGGTTTCGTCGTATTTATGTGTCGAGGCAGATAACACTTCTACCACTAATACAGGTGTGGTCAGCATGTTGCCATCTGCTTGCTCGATAGTGCAATCAACAACAACATCAGGGTAAAAATAACGCGATTCTTTATTATAAAGTGAGGGGATTTTTACTTTTATGCTTTCGGAAAACACACGGCATGATTTGCCTTTTAAATGATTACCAATTTCACGTGCGATAGTACCAACTAACGTGCCATGATTAAAACTACCACCAACCATGGCATAGACATAACCATCAATATATTCATGGCGCGTGTTGCTTTTTTTTTCGAGAGCAAAATAAGTTTGCTCACTGATACGCTCATCAAATTTACGAATAGCTGACATAATGCTTAACCTCTACCTCTTCAAAATACCATTTAAGAATAGCGTGTTTTTGAGCAAGTACGGTATCTATTATTAAACTAAGGTCAAAATATGTTTGCGTTTATTATGCTTGTGGTGTGTTGATTTAGCCCATACACACCACAAGTAAAGTCTAGTATTTAAGACCGATAATCAGCATTAATTTTCACATAATCATACGAAAAATCACACGTCCATACGGTATCGTTAGCATTGCCACGACCTAACTCAATACGAATGGTAATTTCGGGTTGTTTCATCACGGCTGCGCCTAACTCCTCACGATAAGAAGCGGCTGCTCCACCATCTTCGCAAATACACACATCATCTAAATACACATTAATTTTACTAACATCTAAGTTAGGCACACCACTACGACCAATCGCGGCCAAAATGCGTCCCCAGTTAGGGTCAGAGGCAAAAAAAGCAGTTTTAATTAACGGTGAATGAGCCACCGCATAGGCAACATCACAACACTCTTGGGTGTTTGCGCCGCCCTCAACTTTAACGGTCATAAACTTGGTTGCGCCTTCACCATCTCGCACAATTAATTGTGCCAAACGAATAAAAGTTCTTTGCAAGGCGGCATAAAATGCCTTGAATAATTCACTACTACGCTCACTTAAAAGAGCATTGCCTGCCGCACCTGTTGCCACTAAGACACAGGCATCATTGGTTGAGGTGTCGCCATCAATGGTAATACGGTTAAATGATTGCTCAGTGACTTCACGTAATAAAGCTTGTAGTAACTCACGCTCAACAGCCACATCGGTGGCCACAAAACCCAACATGGTGGCCATATTAGGGCGAATCATGCCCGCACCTTTAGAAATACCCGTAATGGTATACGTTACACCGTCAACGCTAAATTGCTCACTCGCGCCTTTAGGCAAAGTGTCGGTGGTCATAATACCTGTTGCGGCTGCCGACCAATTGTCCGCTTGCAAAGCGGCTAATGCGGCTGGCAAACCTGCTTCTAATTTAGCAATGGGCAGTTGCTCACCAATCACACCTGTAGAAAAAGGTAATACCTCTGCCGCAGAAACATTCGCTAATTCAGCCAAAGCAGCACAACTACGCTGTGCATTAGTCATGCCCGTTGTACCTGTACCTGCATTAGCATTACCTGTATTAATCACTAAATAACGCGCATTTTTTTGAGATAAATTAGCTTTAGCTACATGAACAGGGGCGGCACAAAAAGCATTCGTGGTAAATACGGCGGCAGTTGTTGCTTGAGGTGACAACTCAAACACCACTAAATCTTTACGATTTTTATAACGAATATAAGATTCTGCAATACCAATACGTACACCATTTACAGGGTGCATCAACGGCATAGATAAATCACCAACGGCCATGATTTTTCCTTTAAATTATTTGACAATTTTAGCCCTCACTCTAACTCTCTCCCACAGGGAGAGAGAACTCCTTCTCCTGTTGGGAGAGGGCTGGGGTGAGGGTTAATTCAAAATACCAACAAGTACTAAGCTAAACGACCATGACACTGCTTGTATTTTTTACCACTACCACAAGGGCAAGAGTCATTACGGCCAATATATTGCCCTGCATAAGGATTATCCGAAGTCGGCTTTTCTTCACTGTCAATCAGTGCAGGCATACCTTCTTCATCACTCATTAACTCAGGGTGTTCCATGTGCAAATTCATCGCAGCAGCTTGAGCAACTTGTTGTGCCTCCATCGCAGCAATTTCTTCTTGGTTTGGAATATGAATCGTTGCAACTGTTTGCACAACCTCTAATTTAACCGCACCTAACAACTGCTGGAAGAGTTCAAAGGCTTCACGTTTATATTCTTGCTCAGGATTTTTTTGAGCATAACCACGCAAATGAATACCTTGACGTAAATAATCCATCGCAGCCAAATGCTCTTTCCAATGACGATCTAGCACTTGCAACATGACTTGTTTTTCTATCATGTTGGCAATTTCGTCACCCATATTTAGGCGACTTTGTTTATACGCGTCACGCGCAGCTTGGGCAATTTTAGCGCGTAAACCCACTTCTTCTAAACGACTGTCTTCATCTAGCCATGCCTTAACAGGCATTTCCATTTTAAAGTCAGTTTGTAAGGCTTTCTCTAAACCTGCGACATTCCATTGGTCTTCAATACTTTGAGGCGGAATAAACTCGGTCACTACCGTTGTTATTACTTCTTCATACATTGCTTCAAACAAAGTTGCTAAACTCTCGGACGCTAAAACATCATCACGCTGATAATAAATCACCCGACGTTGTTCGTTGGCCACATCGTCATATTTAAGCAAGTTTTTACGCATATCAAAGTTACGCGCTTCCACTTTACGCTGTGCGCCTTCAATGGAGCGTGTGACCCAACGATGCTCAATCGCTTCGCCTTTTTGCATACCCAAAGAGCGCATCATATTACGCACACGGTCACTGGCAAAAATACGCATTAAATCGTCTTCTAAAGACAAATAAAAGCGGCTTAAACCCGGATCACCTTGACGACCTGCACGGCCTCTTAATTGGTTATCAATACGACGCGATTCATGGCGTTCTGTACCAATAATATGCAAACCACCTGAGGCTAATACGGCGGCGTGGTCTAGCTCCCACTGTGCTTTTAAGGCATCAATTTGCGCTTGGGATGGATTTTGAATATGGCCTAATTGCGCCCTCCAGTTACCACCCAAAATAATATCTGTACCGCGACCCGCCATGTTGGTTGCAATCGTCACCGCGCGAGGACGACCTGCTTGGGCAATAATATCAGCTTCTTGAGCATGGAATTTTGCGTTTAGCACTTGGTGTGGGATTTTTTCTTTAGTAAGTAATTTAGATAAATACTCACTGGTTTCGATGGTCGCTGTTCCAACTAAGGCTGGTGCGCCTGTTTCCATGTAAGTTTTAATATCACGTAAAATGGCATCAAACTTTTCTTCTTTACTTAAATAGATTAAGTCTTCTAAGTCTTTACGCACCATCGGGCGATGAGTCGGAATCACCACTACATCTAAACCATAAATTTGATGAAATTCAGTGGCCTCAGTATCGGCTGTCCCCGTCATACCTGATAGCTTTTTATACAAACGGAAGTAATTTTGAAACGTGGTGGTTGCTAAAGTTTGATTTTCACTTTGAATTTCAACGTGTTCTTTGGCCTCGATAGCTTGATGTAAGCCTTCAGACCAACGACGGCCTGCCATGGTACGGCCTGTATGCTCATCAACGATAACAATTTCGTTATCTTGTACAATGTAATGCACGTCACGTTGAAATAAAATATGTGCTTTTAGTGCCGACAACACATGATGTAATAACGCTAATTTACTGGCGGAATATAAGCTTTCGCCTTCATTTAATAAACCTAAACCCATTAACAGTTTTTCGACGTGGTCATAACCTGTTTCGCTGAGTTCAATTTGACGATGTTTTTCGTCAACCCAATAATCTCCGCCATCTGGCTTGCCTTCTTCTTTTTGTGCTACTAACTGCGGCGGAATCACATTAACCGCTTGATATAATTGTGACGAACCATCGACTGCACCCGAAATAATTAACGGTGTTCGTGCTTCGTCAATTAAAATAGAATCCACTTCGTCAATGATGGCAAAAGATAAACCACGTTGATGTTTTTCTTCTAAACGAAACGCCATGTTATCGCGTAAATAATCAAAGCCAAATTCGTTGTTGGTGCCATAGGTAATATCGGCCAAGTAAGCTTCATGTTTCTCGGATGTAGGCTGCATGGAGCGAATCACGCCCACTTTTAAACCTAAAAACTCAAATAAAGGACGGTTTGACTCGGCATCACGCCCTGCTAAATAATCGTTGACCGTGACAATATGCGCCCCATTACCACTCAAAGCATTGAGATAACACGCTAAGGTTGCCATTAGGGTTTTACCTTCACCCGTACGCATTTCGGCGATACGGCCTTCGTGTAGGGTAATACCACCAATTAACTGTACATCATAATGACGCATATTCATGGTACGGTGTGAGGCTTCACGACACACAGCAAAGGCTTCGGGCAAGAGTTGGTCTAAGGTTTCGCCCTTAGTATAACGGCTACGAAACTCCTCCGTTTTTGCTGAAAGACCCGCGTCATCTAAAGCTTGCATGCTGGGTTCTAGCGCATTGATGGCATCAACCATCTTTTGCATGCGCTTCAACTCACGTTCGTTTTTAGTTCCAAATATTCCGCTAATCAGGCGTGCAAACATAAAAGCCACTCTTTATTAAATTTTCAACGAAGAACCTACGCATTGCCCTGCAATAAGTATGGTGTAAATTAAGCGCGCAAGTCATCAGTAAACATGGGGGCAAAACAACAGAAGACAAGTCTTGTAAAAAATTGCCACATTCTACCCTGAATCAAGAGTGTAAAAAATGCCTTAACCTATAAAGCGGCATAAATACAAACAAAAAATAAGCCGACACAGAGGTCGGCTTAGTTTAAACACAAATTCACTTATCATTTACTTATTTTTTAAGTGCAAGACTCACAAAACCCATCGGGTCTATTTGTTTACCATTCACTAAAACTTCGTAATGTAAATGTGTGCCTGTAGAACGTCCTGTAGAACCCATGTAAGCAATGACCTCATCTTTAGAAACCAAATCGCCTACTTTTGCGGCCAAATGTTGGGCATGAGCATAGCGTGTTACATAACCGTCGCCATGGGTAATTTCAATCACATTACCGTAGCCATTTTTGATACCTGCAAAGCTAACTATTCCTGAGGCAACAGCATAAATATTAGTGCCTTGGGGGCCAGAAAAGTCCATTCCCGAATGAAAGGCAACATGTTGAGTAAATGGGTCAGAACGATAACCAAATCTTGAGGTAATCGCGCCAGTACGTACAGGTAAATTAGCTAAATAGTTTTGATTACTTTGTACACGCTTATTAGCCAACATGCTATCTAGTGTACGCAATTGATTTTCTTTTTCTTCTATTAGCTGCGACAACTCTTGTAAACGCACATCAAGATTATCTTCACCTAAAACCGAAACTTCTTCTAACAAAGGGCCGCCTTTAGCACCTTTAGGGTTATTTTCTAGACTAAACTCTTTAATAGGCATATGCGCACTTTCGGCCACATGTTGAGTAAGGGCATCTAAACGCAGTAACTGAGCTTGCATTTCGGCCACACGGTTATTAACCATGTCGATTTGCTGTTTTGGCGTAATGACTGGTGCAATTTGAGCTTTATTTGTAACGATGGTATTAGGCTGATTGTGTTTTGCACCAACGGCATAACCAATCGCCCCACCTGCGGCTGCTAATAAAGTCACTGTTCCTACAAACGTAGCAATGGTGGCTGGTGTTACACGCAACATTAAAGGTCGCATAACATTACGTTGCCGTAAAGTAAATTTCACGCTGTTTATCTCCCGCATGATTTGTGCTGCTTGAGTGTTTGTTCTTTTTAAACTTAAAGAGCCAACACATCACTTGATATTTAAAAGAACATCAAGCCAAACACACACTAAATTTTTGCTGTTTAATCAACGTGCAACTTGCACGTCAGCGATTCGCGGAGTAGCCTTAACCATAGTGTAAAATAAGTCTGATACTATTAAACTCATACTACACTCAAACACAAAACATACCTTTTTGACTTACGCTGTTATCGCTTATTTGCTCACCACTCAATCGTTTTTAACGATTTTTAGTTTACAAAACGCGCCAATTGCGGTGCAATGCGTCAGTCTTGAGTTTCTGTTTTGCCTTTATACCAAGGCTAGTCCTAATTAGGTAAAGTCTTATGGCACATCACATTCCGCGCAGTAGAGAAATCACGTCCTCACCACTATTGCGAACGCTAAACACTCAAGTCCTGTATTTAGGACGATTGAATACTATTGTTGCCGAGATATTACCTGCCATTAAGACACAGTGTCAGGTTGCCTCTTATGTAAATGGCGTATTAACACTGCAAACTCACAATCACGCCCTATTAGGGCAGCTTCGTTACCTCCACGCGCAATACTTACAACAGTTACGCCAACACAAAGTGTTTACTAACTTAATTAAAATCCAGTTTCTGCTTGCTGAAGATTTACAGCCTGCACGCGCCCAAAATGAACCCGCCAAACCACTGTCAGAACAAACCAAAAAACTATTATTAGAAACGGCACAATCTATGGCCGATGCGGAGCTTAGCGAAGCTTTACGGCAGTTGGCAAGATAATAGACTAACAATCCGACCAAACGACAAAGATACTACAAAAGCCCCAAATCAGACTTAACCCATTGATTTAATGAGTATCTGCTGGGGGAAATGCTTGAATATACGCGATAGGAGCCAATTCTTCGTCATCAAATGTCACAATTTCCCACGCATCGGGCTGCTCTAATAAGGCTCTAAGCAACTTATTATTGAGTGCATGACCTGATTTATAGCCTTGAAACTCGCCAATAATACCGTAGCCTAAAATGTATAAATCACCAATCGCATCGAGCATTTTATGACGTACAAACTCGTCTTCGTAACGTAGCCCTTCTTCGTTCATCACACCTTCGTCGTTTAACACAATGGCATTATCTAAACTGCCGCCTTTGGCTAAACCTAAAGACGTTAAATATTCTATATCACGCATAAAACCAAAAGTACGCGCTCGGCTCACTTCTGTTACATAAGCAGTCGTCGAAAAGTCGACACAAGCACTTTTATGATCTTCCAAAAAAGCAGGATGGTCAAAGTCGATAGTAAACGCGACTCTAAAGCCATTGTACGGTAAAAAAGCGGCACGTTTGTCGCCATCTATCACTTCGATAGGGCGTTTAATTCTGACTAGTTTTTTAGGTGCGTGTTGTTCTATCATGCCTGCGGCACGAATCAAAAACACAAAAGGCCCCGCACTACCATCCATAATAGGAATTTCGGGCGAACTGACTTCAATAATCGCGTTATC
>DDBM01000064.1 GCA_002333125.1 Moraxellaceae bacterium UBA2032
GCCCTACTTCTGGGCTAAATAACACATCAGCATTGACACGAGACCGCATATTTTTTTGGGAGCTGGCCATTAACGAGCTTTGTATAAAACCTGATAATAGTGTTGGTACTGTATAACGGCGGTGGCCATTATTAAAAAATTTATCTAATAAAAAAGTAAGGGAGCTGGGTATATCGTCAAAATCTGGTTTGCTATTGGGTAAATATGAAAAATCTACTGCAAGGATTTTTTTGGCCTCAAAAGATGCCATCACATCCACAGGTAAGGCATTCATAAATGCGCCGTCAACATGCAAGCCTTTAGCTAAAAGCACCATAGGAAAAATACCTGGTAAGGCAGCCGAGGCGCGTACTGCTTGCCACAATGAGCCTCGCGTATGAACTATTTCTTCATTACTGCTCATATCACTGGTAATACAAAAAAAGTTGAGCCATAAATCTTCAATATGCATCGTTTGAGGAAACACCAATTGCAGCAAGCGATTAAGCTGTTTACCCCGAAAAATAGATAAAATGGGTAAAATATTTAAATCTAATAAAGTGGTTGGATTTTGACTAAAAGAGCTGCGTACTTTTTTGGACAGTAAACTTGCAGGATAATCTAGGGCAACACCTGCCGCCATAATTGCACCAATGCTTGTGCCGCCAACACGGTCAATGGGAATACCTGCTTCTTCTAAGGCTTGAATAACGCCTACGGCAGACAAACCTCGCGCCCCACCACTACCCAGCACCAAACCAATGGCATTACCTGTGGCAATACGGGCTAAACGCTCCATGTGGCGTTGTTCGTCTTGGCGGACATGAGTGACTTCTTTTATCCAATTACGAGCTTGTAGCCAATGTTGAGTGCCACTAGGCATGATGGTTTCGGGTTGATGCCATAACACTAAGTAATTATCTGAGCGTGCCTTTTTTGATGCTTCTTGAGTGACTTTTTGTTCTAAAAGCGAAGGAAAGCTGTGGTCTGTGGCATTGGCCAACAATAAAACACGGTCAGCTTGACGTAAACAGCGATGTGTCCACGCATCATCTTCGGTATTTGCGAAGTAAATAACGTAGTCATTTTGCTCTTCTAAGGTGTCGAGCCATGCACTTAAGCGTCGATAACGGGCTGAGTCATGCTTATCAATAAAGGCGATACCTGTTTCTTGTAATTGCTCATCTACAATTTGTGGGTCAAGTAAAACCGCTTTGCCACACCGCGCCACCGCTGCCATAAAATCACGCCTAAATTTAGCGGTGTTAACATTTTTTGATAAAGGCAACACGGTGATATTGCTAATATGACGTAACTGCCGCTTACGCGTATTGGAGGGTTGGGTACGCTTAATAATTAACTTGGCGGTTTGCAATAACAATTGCGGATACCGCATAAACCAGCCATGTAAATTTGCGGTGGCAATACGAACCACAACACTATCTCGCGTAGCCCAGATTGTAGCACCACGCACATCATCAGAAAGTACCGCAATCTCCCCTACGGTTTCGCCGGGTTTAATGTCACCTAAATGCTGACGACTACCATCATGCGCGATACGAATCGCACACAAACGCCCCGAAATAAGAAAATAAGCCGCGTCGCCTACATCACCTTGAGAAAATAAAGTATCGCCCCCCTCAAGCTCTAACCATTGACACTGAGAAAAAACCTCATCAAATACCTGCTCATCAAGAACACCAAAATAATTGGTTAAAAATCGCCGAAATAATGCCGATTGCTGACTGGAGCAGTCATGAGTGCTTGAGTCCATAATAATTATTCCAATGAAACTCTTGTCACATAGTTTGGTTTTATCTTCTTGAGTATTGTCAGTTTTTACTAAGTAGTCAAAAAACTTTAGCCTCTTTTATCAATGTTATTAAAACGCGCTAACAAACAGGAGATGCTAGGAATATGAATATGACGACCCGTAATAGTAATCAACCCCTCGTCACGCAAACGAGCCATCAGCCGAGATAGCGTTTCTGGCTGCATAGATAAACGCGCAGCAATTAAGTGTTTAGGCAACATGAGGTCTATATCAGCCGTTTCTGCGGCACGATTAGGAAGTTGTTGAATTAGATACAAGGTAAAGCGTTGCGTGGCATTTTGTAAGGTAAGCGTCTCTAACTCACCAAGTCGCATATGTAGTCTTACGCTTAAATGCCCCAATAAATGTAAGCATGATTTTGGATGCTCACTTAGTACCTGCAACATAAGATGGTTGGGAATACTAATAATATGGCTTGGCTCTAGGGTTTGAGCAAATACAGGGTACACAGAATGTTGCATAAACATCACAGCTTCGGCAAAAGTTTGGCCTTTTTGAATAATTTCAACGACTTTTTCTTGGCCATCAACCGAGATTCTAAACAGTTTTACGCGGCCTTCGAGTACCATAAAAAAATGCGTTGCTGCCTCTCCTTGACGAATTAACAGTGTTTCGCTCGGATGCTGATATTCACGCATAGCTGCTAATAGTTTTTCTTGGGAAACTTTGTCTAAAGGATGAAATAAAGGGTGACGTAATACACGCGATGCTAGATGGGACGCAATAGTTACAAACATCAATATAGACCTATACTCAGGACTTACGCATTACACTGTAATTAGCACGTTTTTACCCTCACCCCAACCCTCTAGGGGCGTAACGAATGGCGAAGGCGTGAGCAAATAAGCGATAAACGCGTAAGTCCTATATTGTAAAAAACTTGCGGCTTATGCGGCACAAGTTTACTTAGGTAATATTAACGCTAATTCATGCCAATAGCTGTCAACTTGTTGCATAATTTGCGCCGAATGCTCTATTGGTGTTCCCCATTCACGATTGGTTTCGCCTGCCCATTTGCGTGTTGCATCAAAGCCCATTTTAGAACCTAAACCCGCGACAGGTGAGGCAAAATCTAAATAATCTATAGGCATATCGCTAACAGCAAGGGTATCACGCACAGGATCCATACGTGTTGTCATTGCCCAAATAACATCTGACCAGTTACGGATATTTATATCCTCATCGGTGACTACTAAAAATTTAGTATAGGTAAATTGACGTAAAAACGACCATATCCCCATCATCACACGACGCGCATGGCCGATATATTGTTTGCGAATACTAATAATTGCTATTCGGTAAGAACAGCCCTCGGGAGGCAAATAAAAATCTATAATCTCGGGATATTGTTGCTGCAATAATGGCACAAGTAACTCGTTCATTGCCGCACCTAATACCGAAGGCTCATCGGGTGGTCTGCCTGTATAAGTGCTATGGTAAATAGGCTGATGACGCATCGTAATACGCTCTACCGTCATTACAGGAAAACGTGCCACTTCATTATAATAGCCTGTATGGTCACCGTAGGGGCCTTCATCGGCTTCATCATTAGGATAAATCCAACCTTCTAAGACAATTTCGGCTTGTGCAGGAACTTGTAAGGAATGGGTTAAACAATCGGCTAATAGCGTTTTACTACCACGCAATAAACCTGCAAATGCAAATTCTGACAAAGTATCGGGAATGGGGGTAACCGCCGCGAGTAACATGGCAGGGTCGGCACCAATAGCAACCGCAATAGGAAAAGGTTTTTGGGGGTGATGATGTTTCCATGCTTGGTAATCTAATGCGCCACCACGATGCGACAACCAACGAACAATTAAACGATTACGGCTCAAGACTTGCTGCCGATATATCCCTACATTCATACGCGACTTTTCGACCCCTTGCGTAATGACTAATGGCCACGTTAGTAAGGGCGCAACGTCTTTAGGCCAACAAGTTTGTACAGGCAACCGTCTTAAATCGACCTGCTCACCTACATAAACTCGCTCCTGACAGGCAGGGGTGGTTCTTTTTTGGCGCGGTGACATATTCATCACTTGTTTTAACATAGGCAAATGACTAAATAAACTCGCGGCATCGTTAATTTGCTGAGGGTCTTTAAGGCGAGCTAATAGATGGCCTAATTCGCGTAAACCTAGCGGATTTTCTAAACCTAAACCCCATGCAACGCGCTCTGTTGTGCCAAATAAATTAGCTAATACAGGAATGCCATAACCTTTAGGATTTTCAAATAATAAGGCTGGACCATTGGCTTGTAAGACCCGATGACAAATTTCGGTCATCTCTAGGTAAGGGTCTATTTCACGGCTAATTCGGCGTAGTTCGCCACGTTGCTCTAAGTAATAAATAAAATCGCGCAAATCATGAAATTTCATGGTAACTCTCGTTTAAACACCCCACGCAGTGAGTGTTCCTTGCAAGCCTAGATGCTTAAGAATACGTTCGACAACAAAATCAACCACATCTTGTATAGATTGAGGCTGATGATAAAAAGCAGGACTGGCAGGCATAACCACTACACCCAAACGCGCCAGTTTTAGCATATTTTCTAGGTGTAAGACCGATAACGGCATTTCTCGGGGGACAATAATGAGTGAGTGATGTTCTTTTATGGCAACATCGGCAGCACGTTCAATTAGGTTATTGCTTAGGCCACAAGCAACGGCGGCGAGTGTTCCCATACTGCAAGGACAAATAACCATACGCCTTGGCGCACCAGAACCCGACGCAACACAAGACAACCAATCGTGGTTATTTAATAACTGAATTAAGCCTGTGTTGTCTTGGCAATAGTGACGTAAATATGCTTGGCAATCTTGTTGTTGTGTAGGCAAAGCCTGACCCGTTTCTAAACGCACCACCTCACGCGCTGCGTCAGAAATAAGTAAAAACACCTGTTGCTGCTGCTTAACTAAGGTTTGTAATAAGCTAAGCGCATAAGGCCAGCCCGAAGCACCTGTTACGGCAAGTGTAATACGATTATCGTTAACCATAAGTCACTTATTCCCCATATAACAACAACTTAACCTGTATTTACCACACAACAATACGCCCACCGCGCCGTTGTCTTAAAATATCTTGTGTGGCGGCAAATAAACGTAATGGCGAAAATTTAGTTGCGTCTAAGGTCGCAAAATCAACGCCATCTAATAAATTACGAACTAATAATCCTAATTCTGTATCCCCTTCCATTAGTAATTTACGATTAAAAAAAAGTGTGTCGGCATCGACTGTACGCATTGCCATTGCTAAAAAATCACTTTTATTTGCTTTGATAATAACGTCAGGTATGGGTACAGGTAATTGAGGAGGCACAAAGCCTTTAGCTGTTAGCATTAATGATAATTCTAGCCCTGCATCAATAACCACTAAACGTAATTGTCGGCCTGTAAGTTGGCTAGGAATAGCATTTAAGCCCGTTGTTCCTAAGGCAATATTTAAAGCAACCGCTAATAACATAGAGGGAGGAAATTGCGGCAAATTAAAAAACAGCCGTGATAAAGGCTTAGGAATAGGTTTTTGACCTAATGTTTGTAAAATTTGCATCGGGGTTGTTATACGAGCCATTAATAACTCCCCACATGACGCGAGGCGACGAGGTCGAGTCCTGCTTTATCGTGTAAATAACCATTACAAGCCGCAGCCAAACGTAAACTATTGGCACGATTAAATGCTTCTTGTGGCTCTATTTTGTTATCAAGTACCGCTCGAAATAATTCAATAATGGCAGATGTATGTTGTGCTTGTGGGCTAATACGCAATACGTTAACCCCCAAATCTAGTAACAAAGGAATATCAGCCAGTAAGTCGCAAGACTTTACTGATTGAGTTTGAATACCATTTAAGGTTAAAAAAGGCTCATTATCTTGTGTATATACATCTAATCCTTGAGGTGTATCTAAGCACACAAATTGGCAACTGTCTTTTTGACGATTAATATGACGTGCGCTAAAACAACGCGCAGAATATGCCAACGGCATACGCCCAAACGCAAACACTTCTGTTTCTAGCGTTGAAGCCACCGCACGCACCAAATAACCTAGTTGAGCAGAATTTAACTCAACAGGCGCAACCCAACGTATCGCACCTTTTTTTGCCATTAAGGCTAATGCCGATTCGTTATAAAGGTTAAGTGTCATACCTGCCACAAAAGCTAATGATGCTTCGGTGGCTAAATTAACCGCACTCATGTCATTAGCTTCAATATATTTATTATTGTTAAACAATGATTTAAGTCGGCGGATATCGCTTTCTGACTCCAAAAGCACCTGACTCGAATAGACAACTTCTTTACCTGCGGCCTGTAATTTTTGGCCTATAGTGAGCCAATCACTTGCATCAAGCTCGTGTCGTCTGGCACAAACAGTCTCACCCAAATACACAACATCAACGGTAGAGTTAGCAATTTCATCATAAAAATCAAATGTTTGCTGACGTGGCCAATAGTACAATAAAGGGCCAAGTGATAAACGTGCAGTGGTCATCAATATTTCCCCTATTTCCAAGGACGGTGATAAGCACCTAAGGTATGTTGGCTACCCTCAGACAAACGGTCTAACTCAGTTGTCCACGAACTACGCACAATGTATTGCTTACTGTCGCGTAACGCTAAATCAATGGCTTCGCGCCATGTACGTGTTACCGCCGCAATATAAGCTGGGCTACGTTGCCGCCCTTCAATTTTAATAGCACGCACCCCCATCGCAATGAGTTGCGGTAATAACTCTAGGGTATTAAGGCTGGTTGGCTCTTCCATGGCGTAATAAGTTTCATTATTAACATTAAAACGCCCTTTGCAAATAGTTGGGTAACACGCACTTTCACCCTCAGCAAAACGGTCTATTAATACGCCATTTAAACGGGTTTCTAGATTTTGACCTACCTGATCCCAACGAACCGCATGGGCAGGCGAACACGCGCCATGATTATTAGGTGAGTCACCTGTTGCATACGAAGAAAGTAAACAACGCCCTTCAACCATGACACACAAACTACCAAAGCCAAACACCTCAATTTCTACGGGGGTTTGGCGTGTTACCGCCGCAATTTGTGCCGCCGATAACACGCGGGGCAATACTGCTCGTGTAATACCAAATTCACGATGATAAAACGCTAAGGCTTCGTGGGTCGTTGCCGAACCCTGAACCGATAAATGTAATCTTTGCTCTGGATATTGCTGACGGGCGTAATCTAATAATCCTATATCGGCAATAATCAATGCATCCACATCGGCAGCAACCGCACGGTCAACCGCAGACTGCCAACGTTTCATACCTTGTGCTTGGGGGTAAGTATTAAGGGCAACAAAGACTTTTTTGCCTCGATGATGTGCATAGTCAATGCCCTGCCTTAATGTCACCTCATCAAAATTAAGCCCTGCAAAATTACGCGCATTGGTATCATCACGAAAGCCGATATAGACACAATCGGCCCCATTATCAACCGCTACTTTTAAAGCGGATAACGACCCCGCAGGGCAAACTAATTCAAACGGCAATGCCAAGATGATTGCTCCTTTTGTGCCAAGGCTGCCCTAAGGCAGAACCTTGTGATAGACCGCGCTCTGCTAACCGTTTGGCAATGCCATTAATAACAGGCCATTTGTGTTGACACCATGCAGGCGTTATTAGCATTTCAGGTGGTGCAGTCCCTGTTAAGCGATGAAAAACAATATCGGGCGGAGTATGTGTAATTAAATCAATACATTGCTCGATATAATCTTCTTGTGTGAGTGGTTCATACTGACCTAAACGCCATTCATGAGCCAATTTAGTGGCTTTAACAACATGTAATGGATGTAGTTTTAAGCCATCTGTTCCTAAGCCAAGTACGGTTGATAAGGTAATTTGCGCATGGGTTAGGCTTTCATTGGGTAAGCCCAAAATAAGATGGGTACATACTTTTAAGCCCATCGCACGCGCTTTTTGGGCGGTTTCGGCATATTCTTCTAAACCGTGGCCACGATTAACACGCTTTAAGGTGTCATTAAATGCGCTTTGTAAGCCTAATTCGAGCCATATATCATGGCCTTTTTGTTGAAATTCACACAGTAAATCAAGTACTTCTTGCGGCACACAATCGGGACGAGTGCCAATAGAAAGCCCAATAACATCTGGATATTCTAAGGCTTCTTCGTATAAAAGGCGTAAACGCTCAATATCAGCATAAGTATTGGTATAGGCTTGAAAATAGGCAATGAGTTTACGTGCGCCCGTTATTTTGTGAACAGCACGACCTCCTGAGGCTAATTGCTCGGCTAAAGGACGAGTTAAACGCGCTTCGGGGCTAAAAGAGGCATTATTACAAAAAGTACAGCCGCCTGTGCCTTTGCTGCCATCACGGTTAGGGCAAGTAAATCCTACATTTAAAGCGACTTTATGCACACGTTGTCCGTACTGTGCCAACAAAGATTGGCCTAGCGTATTAACGTAAAAAGAAATATCCATAAAGCCAAAAACCCCATTGGAGTCATTGAAAAGATGGGCAATTCTAGTCTTGAGCGATGTGACAAAAAATGACTAAAGTCAAGGCCGACAAAGTTTTTATATGCTAACGCAAGGGTAAAAAACAAGGTAATAATAGCCAATAAAAAACCCTATTGCGGCTAACAATAGGGTTTTGTTTTTATGGGGGCTTCGACTCCGCTCAGCCAGCGCAAAACTTATTTAAAATAAGCGTTTTCGCGTTGCGTGTGGTCGGTGCTGTCTGCGACACGTTGCAATTCAGGGATATTCGCTTTAAGCGTGGTTTCTACGCCTTGTTTTAAGGTCATATCTACCGCCGAACAACCTTGACAACCGCCACCAAATTTTAAGACTGCCGTTAAGCCATGCTCGGTGTCTTCGTATACTTCAAGCAAACTGACATTGCCATTGTGTGCCGCAAGGCCGGGGTTGATTTCGCTAAACAATACATGGTTAATGCGTTCTTCTATAGTGCTGCCTTCGCCTAATTGTGGCACTTTAGACTTAGGTGCTTTAAAGGTTAATTGNNAAACGCACATCATCAATTTGCTCTTCACCTTGGGTGCAATACGCCATACAACATTCGGCTTTGGGTGTGCCTGCGTTTTCGACAAAGATACGCACTGCAATGCCATCACTGTTTTGCTTGGCTAATAACTCACGTAAATACACTTGGGCTGCTTCGGTAATAGTAATGTTTAAATTGCTCATAATGCTCTCTGTAATGAACGATACTTTGACGATTATACCTTAATTTTATAATATCCTACTAGAACAGTAGGAATTAGATTAGCGACATAAACGCTAAAACTTGTTAAAATGTTCGTCCTCGTTTTTTGTTAATGATACTAACGCCATGACTTCTTCTCGTACCGACCTGCTAAAAACCGCCCTCCAACAACGTATCCTGATTATTGATGGTGCAATGGGCACGATGATTCAACGGCACAAATTGCAAGAAGAAGATTATCGCGGGTCACGTTTTGCCGATTGGCCACATGACGTAAAAGGTAATAACGATTTATTGGTATTAACCCAACCTCAAATTATTGCAGGTATTCACGATGCTTACTGTGCCGCAGGGGCAGACATTTTAGAAACCAACTCGTTTAACTCTACGGTGGTATCACAAGCCGATTACCACATGGAAGAATTGGTTTATGAATTAAATGTTGAGGCGGCGCGTGTAGCGCGTCAAGTTGCCGATAAATGGACAGCAAAAACACCTCAAAAACCACGTTTTGTGGCAGGTATTTTGGGCCCGACCTCACGTACTTGCTCGATTTCGCCCGATGTTAATGACCCATCTTATC
>DDBM01000152.1 GCA_002333125.1 Moraxellaceae bacterium UBA2032
TTAGCGCATCGAATTTATGCGTGGGGCGCACGGAAAATGGCGGTGCAGCAGTAATTTACTTAACCTGAGTTTGGGATAAATGAGTTAATAACTTATTGTTTATTTTCAACATACCTTAACCCTCACCCCCAGCCCTCTCCCTCAGGGAGAGGGAGCACAGTCCTCTCTCCCTGTGGGAGAGAGTTAGGGTGAGGGTTAATTGACGGTTTTAGCACAAAAATAATTCAACAACGCTATTCTTAACCCGAACTCAGGTTAGTTAACGCAATGCGATGCCGTGATCTTTGAGTACCACACTGACCGTCGCTAAGAACATCTGGATGGTCAGTTCGCATTGCTGCTCGACATCACTTTGTTTAACAGGATATTGGCGAAAGACGACCGCGCCCGCACTTTCAACCCAACTGACCAGTGTTTCAATCATTCGTGGGGGGAGTGCGTTTTGACCGAGCATTTCCGCTTGTTGGTTAATCATGCCTATCACTACGTCGAGAGTTTGCCGACGGTAGCGTTGAGCAATAGAGCCTTCGGTAAATCCTTCGCGATAAATGCCACTGACGACAGGCCCTTGCGCCCAGCCCCAATCAAAGTAGGCTTTAATGCCAGCGTGTATCCGTTCCTCAAAGTTATCACAACGGGAGATAGCCGAAACAATCCGCACCATTAAGTCCGTATTGGCTTTGGCAATTAATAGGTCAAATACTTGACTCATGCCGTTAGGAAACCAACGGTAAAAGGTGGGTCGAGAAGTGCCCGTTTCTTGCAGCAGAAGTTCAACACTAATGTCTGTCGATTGGCGTGTGGCCAACAGACGGCCAGCCGCAGCCAACACAGGCACTTGCCGAGCCGTCAGATCATCACCCGTGATGCGAGGGCGGCCACGCGGTTGAGTTGTATTTTTTGAGTTTGGGGTAATGGATGTAGTCATAGTTTAATCATGCCACATTTTGGGTGTGGCATGAATTGTTTGCCCAATAAATAGCAGTGAAAAAGAAGTTTTTCGTGGCCACTACAGACTAAGTCACTCTTAAAGTCGTAAGGCTCCACTGTTGATTTGGCCATAGATTTCGGCGGTCAGCAGTTGATAGCCCCGTTCTTTGTCAAGCAAGACATACAATGGGTCTTGTACGCATTCAGGATTAAAGGCCTCTTGTTTGAGTTCAACTTTGCGATATTTAAAGGTGCTTGTGGTCTCTTGGTCAGTCTTTAAACGTAAAAACAGCGGAATCGCATAAGCGGGCAACGCCTGAATCATGGCTTGTGCCAATAGTTTGCCGTTAAGCTCTTCGCCTGATTTGAGCGTAATAGCGGCCATTCCTGCGCGACCATCACAATGCGGCACCGCGACGCCATAAACAATGCCGTGTTCAATGGTGGCATGACGCGCTAATACACCTTCAACTTCGCCTGTTGCCACATTTTCACCCTTCCACCTAAAGGTATCACCAACCCGATCAACAAATTGAATATGACGTAAGCCTTGATCGCGGACTAAATCCCCCGTGTTAAACCACACATCGCCTTGTTTAAAGACATTGCGCAGCAGTTTTTTCTCGCCTGCACTGGGGTCGGTATAG
This sequence comes from Moraxellaceae bacterium UBA2032, assembly GCA_002333125.1. Taxonomy (GTDB): domain Bacteria; phylum Pseudomonadota; class Gammaproteobacteria; order Pseudomonadales; family Moraxellaceae; genus Agitococcus. Next base: position 1,578 of record DDBM01000152.1, read on the forward strand.
CCATCAAAAGGACGTTTTTTTGTCACTTCGCTAATCAATAAGCCGACACCGTTGGTGCCTACTTTTTCCATAAAGCCGCGGGGATTACGCACGGGTTCTTCGGCTTCCTGATCAAAATTAACAATGGCAAAGGTCAAGGGGGTAAAGCCTGCCGTTTGCGAGACACCAAAGGCATTAACAAAAGCGATGTTAGACTCACTCGCGCCATAAAACTCATAAATGCGTGAGATGCCAAACCGTTGTTCAAAGGCTTGCCAAATTTCGGGTCGTAAACCATTGCCTGTAATTAAGCGTATGCGATGTTGTCGGTCGCCAATATGTTCGGGACGATTGAGTAGATAGCGCAGTAACTCACCGATATAGCAAAAAGCAGTCGCATCAAAGTAGCGAATACGATCCCAAAACTTACTGGCACTAAACTTACGGTCGAGTGCAAACGTTGCTCCTGCGGACAGCACACTACCCAGCGAAACGGTAAGGGCGTTATTATGATAAAGCGGTAGGCAGCAATAAAAAACGTCATCACGACGTAAACGCAAGGTGACACCACCTAAACCAATCATGGACGATAACCAGCGATAATGCGTCATCACCGAGGCTTTAGGTAAACCTGTCGTGCCTGAGGTAAAGATAAAAAAACAGGGTTGGCTGGCAAGAACTTTGCCCGTGCTTTCGGGGTTAGCTTCGGAGCAACGCGCCGCTTCTTTTGCTAAATTGTGCCAGCCACTCGGCGTAGTTTCGGGCGCGTCACTGCACCACATATAACTGAGACTCGGCGTTTTTGTCGGTGTAAATTCAGTGGATTCAATGGCTTCACCGCACTCATCACTGACCACCAATAACTTAGCTTTCACCAACTTAATGCTATGACTCAACACCTCGCCACGTTGATTGTGATTGAGCATCGCCGCAACAGCGCCTAGTTTTACCGCCGCAATAACACACGCCAACACTTCTGGGCGATTTTCCATCAAAATGGCAACGGTATCACCCGAACGAATACCTTGCGCGCTAAAGGCCGCAGCCAAACGATTTGACCACGCATTCAACGCTTCATACGACCATTGACGATCATCAAAGCGCAACGCAATTCTTTTAGGTGCCCAATGTGCCCAAAATTCAATGACCTTCCCAATTGACTGCCGACTGTTGGGGTTTAGACCCGCAAAACGCAACAAGCCACTACGATTGACGTCTAATACTTCTGGTACTGCGCGTAATAGACCACGAGCAACATCGAGGATGGTAATTTGCTTGGGTGTCATTAATGTTGTCCTCAAGGTCAGAGAGTATGGAAATGGTCGCCAAAAAGTGGTTGAGCAAAGCGAGTTTAGTCGAGCGGTAATGAGATTGCTAAGAAATCGCCTAATTCGGTTAATATGTGTAACATATATGTTACGTTAAATCAATTGTATTGTTTATTCGGTGAACCTGCCGAGCAGGGGATAAGAGGTTGTCTGACTAGTATTGATTTGGCTCGCTTGTCATGTGCGGCTGCACATGTTCGCTCATAGTTTTGATACCCCCTGCCTAAAGTGCTAATTTTGCCAATAAAAAAGGGCATATCCTAAAAAGATACGCCCTATGTTTAAGCAATCAACATAGTCCTAAAACGTGTCGATTATTTGTCTGTAAATAAACATGACAATACTATCAAAACAATTCCGAATGACTGCCGCACCTTGCCAAAATTAACCACTTCGCTTGCCAGTCTACATCCCAAATGAGTAAGAAGTCAGGCTGTATATGACACTCCATGTGTGGCTTCCATTCCCCCACTAGCGGGTGAGGGTGATATTCTGCTGGTACTGTGCCTGTATGTACTAAATGCTCATCAATGAGCTTTTTAAGCAAGTCAGTATTACGTTTAGGGTCTAGCAGGGATTTTTTTAGGTCTTTCTTAAACTGCTTTTTAACCTTAATCGTCAACATGGCTCAACTCATCAAACAGCGCATCGGCTGAGGCGTATTCTTCCTGTTCAGGCTCTGATTGCATGGCCTGTAAAGTCAGGTGATTAGGCGTTCTTAGTTCTACAGGGAACGATTGCCTTATAGCGACTTGACTCACAAAAATACGAATAGCATCAGACATACTCATCCCCAAAGATGCCAGCACTAGCTCTGCACTGTGTTTAATCTCTGGCGCAATACGGGCGCGGACAATTTCGGCTTTACTAACTTGCATGATATTTACTCTCCACATTTTCTATAATGTAGCACAAAAGGGCTACACTATAGAAAATGATGTTGTAAAATATACGACACCCTTCATTATTTCTAATTCCGTCGAATGCCACTACAGGTGGGGATATTATCATCCATTGGGGGGTATCTCTTTTAAATGCTTTCGCAAGGTATCCCCTAAAGTACTCCCCATTTTTCTTGGCTTTTATTGTCTATAATAAATACTACGGACAATAAAAAAGCCCTTAACCGTTGAGATTAAAGGCTTTTCTGTTTGTCCTAGA
>DDBM01000113.1:0-2012 GCA_002333125.1 Moraxellaceae bacterium UBA2032
GCATGATGAAAAACGCCACAGGTTATGATTTACGGCATTTATTTATTGGTGCAGAAGGCACTTTAGGTTTTGTAACAGAAGCCGACATTAAACTTGAGCGTAAACCGCGAGATTTGCGTGTCTTGGTCTTGGGTACACCTGATTTTGACTCAGTGATGAAAGTATTGTCGGCATTTCAGGCTAAGTTAGATTTAACCGCGTTTGAGTTTTTCTCGGAATTAGCGGTGCAATGTGTGATTGCCAGTGCTGATGTGGCGCGTCCGTTTGCAGAACCAACGCCATTTTATGTGTTATTAGAGTTTGAAGCCTTATCGCCAGCGATTGAAGAGCAAGCGATGCAAGTGTTTGAAGAGTGCATGGAAGAGGGTTGGGTATTAAATGGCGTAATGAGCCAAAATGAAACTCAAGCTCAAAACTTGTGGCGTTTGCGTGAAGATATTTCTGAAACCATTGCTAAATTTACGCCGTATAAAAATGATATTTCGGTGTTAATTACTTACGTTCCTGCCTTTATTGCAGACATTGATGCTATTGTTACCGCTAATTACCCCGATTTTGACATTGTGTGGTTTGGCCATATTGGCGATGGTAATTTGCACTTGAACATCTTAAAACCTGCTAACTTGAGCAAAGATGAATTTTTTGCTAAATGCCAAGTAGTTAATAAGTCAGTATTTGAAACCGTGCAAAAATACAATGGCTCGATTTCGGCCGAACACGGCGTGGGCATGACCAAAAAGCCTTATTTAGAATATACCCGTAGCCCTGAAGAAATTGCTTATTTACAAGCGATTAAATTGGCTTTTGACCCTAATAACATCATCAATCGCGGTAAAATTTTTGATGTGAAGTAGGCTTCGACTTCGCTCAGCCACCACGACTTCGCTCAGCCAACATGACTCTGCTCCCTGAGCGGAGTCGAAGGGAGAGAAGCAAATTTTCTAGGGGCAACCCTTATGGGTGTCCTAAACATAACAAAGAGGGTAAAACCATGAAAAAAATAGAATTCTTTTACGATATTGTTAGCCCCTATAGCTATATTGCTGCCACACAAATGGCACAATTTGAAGGTAAAGCTGAAGTGGTTTGGAAACCTGTTTTATTAGGCGGTATTTTTAAAGCCACAGGCAACTCAGGGCCTGCGTTTACTGTGCCTGCCAAAGCGCCGTATATGTTTAAAGACTTGCAGCGTTTAGCAAACTATCACCAAATCAAACTCACCATGCCTGCAGCTTTTCCTGCCAATACCGTCACCGTACAGCGTATTTTATGTGCCGCAAGTGAAGCAGAGTGCAAAGCTTTAACCTTAAAACTCTATGAAGCCTATTGGGGACAAGGCAAAGATATTACTAACCTTGAATTATTAACTGAGTTGGTGGGAGCTGACTTAGTGGCTAAAACTCAAGAAGATGCGGTTAAAAACGTGCTAAAAGCCAATACCGAAGATGCGGTGGCGCGTGGTGCTTTTGGTGCGCCGACTTTTTTTGTGGGTGATGAGATGTATTTTGGCGAAGACCGTTTATTTTTGGTTCACGAGGCACTTAAATAAATGGCCTATCAACATCAATGGGTCGATGGTTCGGCCATTGGCTTGCCTGTAGGCAAAGCGGTGTGTGTGGGGCGTAACTACGCGGCTCATGCTAAAGAGTTGGGCAATGCCGTGCCACAAACGCCGATTTTGTTTTTAAAACCGAGTACGGCTATTGTGCCGTTATCACCTAGTTTTACTATTCCTAATGATAGAGGCTCTTGTCATTACGAAACCGAAATTGCAGTGTTAATTGGCAAAACCATTAGTAGTATTGATGCAGATGACGTAGCCGAGGCGATTGCAGGTTATGGTTTAGCCTTAGATTTAACCTTGCGTGATGTGCAAAATCAGCTTAAANNCGTCAGCAGGGTTTTAGTCACGATATGATTACGCCTGTTTATGCGTTAATTGCTTATATTAGTCAAATTTTTATCTTACAAGCAGGTGATATTGTTTTGACTGGCACACCCGAAGGAGTCGC
>DDBM01000113.1:2052-5282 GCA_002333125.1 Moraxellaceae bacterium UBA2032
CCTGCCTTTTTTTCCATCGGGGCAGGAATCGGCCCCCAAAATTCGGGTGCATCGGCTAATACTTGGCCTCGACTCATAGCTTCGGTCAAAAAGTTTAATGCCGTTTCGGGGTAATTGGCTTCGGCACGTAATAACGCCAAATAACCATAAGGCGGCAAGCCAATCGCTTGACGTTCGTTTAAGGCTAATTCGGCAAAACCTTGATAACCACTCGCCAATAATTGTTGCAATAACGGATGTTCGGGTTGATGGCTTTGTAATAACACTAAGCCTGCTTTGTGGGCGCGTCCTGCTCGGCCTGCAACTTGAGTAATTAATTGGGCAACTCGTTCGCCTGCTCTAAAATCTGCACCCAATAAGCCACTGTCTGCCTCTAATAATGCCACTAAGGTTACATTGGGAAAGTGATGACCTTTAGCCAACATTTGTGTACCCACCAAAATGGCGGCTTTATTGGTTTCGATGTCAGCATATAAATTATGCCAACTGTCTTTTTTGCGGGTGCTGTCGCGGTCAATTCTATGCACAGGCACTTTAGGAAATAACTCTTGCAGGGCTTCTTCAACACGCACTGTACCTGCACCAATGGCGCGTAATTCTTTGCTTTGACATTCGGGGCAATGGCTCGGTACTTGTTGACTAAAACCACAATGATGGCAATGCAAATGCACAGGATTGCGGTGTAAGGTAATTTTGGCATCACAGCGCGGACATTTAGCTTGCCAAGCGCAATCGTGACACAGCAACACAGGTGCAAAACCACGTCGATTTAAAAAGATAATCACTTGCTCATCTTTTTTGAGTCGGCTTGCAATCGCTTCTTTTAAGGCACTGGTTAAACCTGCTTGTAATTTTTGGCCGCGTAAATCNNAAATGCTCATAACGGCCTGCTTTGGCATTGGCTAAACTTTCTAAACTGGGCGTGGCCGAGCCTAACACCACAGGGCATTGCGCTAATTGAGCGCGTAACACCGCTAAATCACGCGCGTTATATCTAAAACCTTCTTGTTGTTTAAACGATAAGTCGTGTTCTTCATCCACAATCACCAAACCTAAATGCGGCAATGGCGTAAAGATGGTAGAACGTGTGCCAATAATAATTGCCGCATGACCCAAATATGCCCGTCGCCATGCGCGCAAGCGTTCGCGGTCGGTTAAACCCGAATGCAACATCACGGTTTCTACCGCAAAACGCGCCCTAAACCGTGCCACCGTTTGCGGTGTTAAACCAATTTCGGGGACTAAGACTAAGGCTTGTTGATGCTTGGCTAAACAACTGGCAATGCTTTGCAAATACACTTCGGTTTTGCCACTGCCTGTAACACCATCTAATAAAAAGGTTTTAAATTGACCTAAATTACGCGTAATAGCGGCAATGGCAGTTTCTTGCTCTACGTTAGCGGTAATGGGTGCTTCGGCATATTTAAGCTGAGGCGTGCCTAATTTCGTTTCGTGCTGACCAAATTCTTGGGTTAATTCTTTTTTGGCTAAGGCTAATAGTGTGGTGCGCTCTATGCCTAAACGTTTTAAAAAGTCCTCACTAATGCCATGTGTACCATGTGGGACTAAGGCTTGCCATGCGGCTTGTTGTTTGGCTCCACGTAAGGCATTGGCAGGTAAATTTAAGCCTAAGGTAGTGAGCCGCCAATGGGTTAAATTATCGTATAAATCCTCACCTTGACGTAACAAAGTAGGTAATGCAGTGCTAAAGACTTCGCCAATTGGGTAATGATAATAATGCGCTGCCCACGTTAATAACTGCATGAGTTGCGGCGAAAAAAGTGAATGAGCATCAACTAAGTGCCGCGCAGCTTTGATTTTTTCTACAGGCGAGTCGGTGTGATCATCAACTGCTAAAATCACGCCAATCAATTCACGTTTGCCAAACGGTACGCGTACTCGTGCACCAATATGGGGTGTGCCATGCAAACTGGCAGGAATACTGTAGTCAAAGGTTTTGCGTAGTGGAACAGGCAGAGCAACGTGTAAATATAATCGGGGCATTACAATCGCTTAATTAAAATAATAAAAATGGCATCTTGTACAACAAGGCCATGTTAAAGACGTGTTATTAGCACTAAACTATGCCGCGTTATTTTGGGCAAGTAAAGCCTTATTGTGAGAGTGATTATGAGTGTAAAGTTTACGCAAGCCGCGGCACGATTTATTTTTTGGAGTCGTTGGCTTCAATTACCTATGTATATGGGCTTGATTGTGGCGTTGGGTATTTACGCTTACAAGTTTTTTATTATGTTGTCTAATTTGGTGGTTAATTTAGGCACTTTTCAAGAAAATGATATTTTATTGATTGTATTGTCATTAATTGATGTGGTGATGATTGCTAATTTATTGGTGATGGTCATTATTGGTGGTTACGAAATTTTTGTGAGCCGATTGCATCTTGATGACCACCCCGACCAGCCCGAATGGTTAGACCATGTGGATGCAGGGGTATTAAAAATTAAATTGGGTATGGCGTTGGTAAGTATCTCGTCTATTCAGTTATTACGCAGTTTTATTAACGCAGGGAATATGACCGAGCATGAGCTAAAGTGGGAGGTAATTATTCACTCCGTTTTAGTGTTGTCAGTTATTTTTATTGCCTTGACTGATTGGCTGATTCAATACAAAGCCTTGCAAATTCATAAAATGAAAAAAGGGCATTGATTAGTAGGGTGGGTTGTAAAACCCACGATGGGTTTTATAAATAAGTGATGGGTTTCGTGCCTCTACCCATCCTACAAAATCAGCATTAACATAAAAATGTAATTAAGCATTGAGTGAAATCAAATGCTCACTGAGCGAAGTCGAAGTGTTGCCATTGTTCCACATTAAATCCTAACATGATTTGACCATCATCTAATACCACCAAAGGCCGTTTAATCATGCTTAAATTTTGCAAAATAATTGGTTTAATGGTTTGATTATCAAGCGTATTTTTATCCAAGCCAAGTTTGCGCCATGTTGTACCTTTTTGATTAACAATCGCTTGCCAGCCTAAACGATTTAACCAATCGTCTAAGGTCTTTTCATCTAAAGCTGATTTTTTATAATCAAAAAACTGGTAAGCAATGCCATTATCGTTAAGCCAAACAAAGGCTTTTTTCATGGTGTCGCAATTTTTAATCCCGTAAATAGTGAGCATGGAAAAGTCTCTCAGAGGACTACATATATTGTTCCCTCTCCCCGAGGGAGAGGGCTAGGGAGAGGGTTAATCTACCCGCAACAAT
>DDBM01000116.1 GCA_002333125.1 Moraxellaceae bacterium UBA2032
GCGGCTGTGCGCCCAGATTTAGTCGCTTCGGTTACTAGCGTTGATGGGGTTAACAAAGGTTCTCGGGTAGCTGATGTAGTGCGTAAAGTTGCACCTGCTGGCACAGTCACTTCGGCTGTATTTGCCTCTGTCGCCAATGGTTTAGCCGCCTTTCTAACCTTTGCTTACGGTACACCCAACTTAGACCAAAACTCGCTAAATGCCTTAGACAGCTTAACCACTAACGGTTTAACCACATTTAATAAAAAATACCCAGCAGGTGTACCAAGTGCCTGTGGCGAAGGCGCATATAGCTATAACTACAGCAAAAACGGCACAACCTACCCCGTTAAATACTACTCTTGGGGTGGCACAAGCAAACTCACTAACGTACTTGACCCCTTAGATGCAGGCATTGGTTTGTTGTCTTTAGCATTTGCTTTTAGTGGCGAAAAAAATGACGGTTTGGTGGGCGAATGTTCACAACGTTTAGGCAAAGTAATTCGCTCTAACTACGGTGCCAACCATTTAGATGCTGTTAATGGCTTTTTTGGTACAGTCAACTTGTTTGAAACTAATCCAAAATCTATTTACCGTACTCATGCAAATCGTTTACAGGCTGCTGGTTTGTAATTGGTTATTGCTCGGTGTGCTTAGGCACATCGAGCATCATCGTTATACTCATCACTCTATTTATCAATATGCGTACAAGCAAAAAGCACTAAGAAATTTTAGTTTTACACGACATTTTTGTTAAAAGCCGCCAACACATTTATTTTATCACGCCAAACACTGTTAAAAGCCGCCAAAACTCATCCTCAAATTCATACTTTTTTCATCCTCTAGGCTGGTACCAAAAGCATCGAGTCTAGCCCATCATACTCACCATCAAGAGCCGATGACTTATAAAAATCCCAATTATTAGTCATCATAAAATGCTCAAAAACAAAAACAAACTACAAAAAAACAAACTGTCTAAAACAACACGCTCAAGCACGAGTATTGCGATAACACAGACAGTCGTTTTACAGGATGATAACCATGAAAAAACTTCTTAGCCTCACTGCTATCGCTTTAGCTAGTTCGTTACTTGTTGCTGCGCCTAGCGCACAAGCAGGCTACACCACCACTAAATATCCTATTTTGCTTGTACATGGCCTCTTAGGTTTTAAAAACTTTATGGGTGCTGACTACTTTTACCAAATTCCATCAACACTCAAAAATGATGGCGCAAAAGTACATGTGGCTACGGTTTCGGCTGTGGGCAGCAGTGAATTACGTGGTGAGCAGTTACTTCAAGAAATGCTAAGTCTTAAAGCTATTTATGGTTACTCTAAATTTAATTTAATTGGTCACAGCCAAGGCAGTCCAACTTCACGTTATGCAGCGGCTGTTCGTCCAGATTTAGTCGCGTCGGTTACTAGCGTTAACGGTGTAAACAAAGGCGCAAGAGGTGCGGACATCGTTCGTAAAGTTGCACCTGCTGGCACCGTCACGTCGGCCGTATTTGCCACAGTGACTAATGGTTTTGCAGCATTTTTAACCTTTGCTTATGGCTCACCTAATTTAGACCAAAACTCGTTAAATGCCTTAGATAGCTTAACCACTAATGGTTTAACCGCATTTAACAAAAAATACCCAGCAGGTGTACCTAGTGCCTGTGGCGAAGGTGCATATAGCTATAACTACAGCAAAAACGGCACAACTTACCCCGTCAAATACTATTCTTGGGGTGGTACTCGCGTGTTGACCAACGTGCTTGATCCTTTAGATGCGGGCATTGGTTTACTTTCGGCTGCTTTTTTGTTTAGCGGTGAACAAAATGACGGTTTAGTAGGTGAATGTTCACAACGTTTAGGTAAAGTGATTCGCTCTAACTACGGTGCTAACCATTTAGATGCGGTTAATGGCTTTTTTGGTCTAATCAACTTATTTGAAACCAATCCAAAATCTATTTATCGTACTCATGCAAACCGCTTACAAGCTGCTGGCTTGTAATTTAAAAAAAGAGCTTGGCTTAAGCCAAGCTCTGTATCGTGTGTGTTGTGTTTAGTCTCAAGTTATGCGTGGCGTAAATTAATTTTAAGATTTATTGCATACAAATTTTTAAGACCCGCCTAGTAATCGCTACCTTCTTCTGATTACTAGGTTTTTCAATCCATTTGTACTTTTTTCTTATCAAACCCTCAAAAAACACTCAATCTGTCAGTTTTTATCAATAACTCGGCACTTATAGTCAATAAAATACCGCCCACAATAAAAAATAAATTATATAGTGACGGCGATGGATTATATTCTTTCCGCTAAATTACGTATTCCTGATTGTCCCCCACAATTAATTGCTCGACCACGATTAATGCCCCATGAAGCATTGTCGCGCATTACCGCTGTGTGTGCGCCCGCAGGTTATGGTAAAACCACCTTAATGAGTACGTGGGCAAAATCTTTAGCCATGCCATGTGCATGGTTATCTTTAGATGCCACCGACAACGACCCCACACAATTTATGTTGCACTTGGTTAGTGCTATTCAGAGTCAATATTCACAATTTGCCCAAACCACAACCAGTAGTTTAACTAGCACTCAACTTCCGTCAATTTTAGGTTTAACGCGTTCTTTATTAAATGAATTAGGCAAACTACCCAATAATTTATGTTTAATTATTGATGACCTACACTACTTAAATGACCCTTTATTACACGATGCTTTGTCATTTATGGTGGAGCATTTGCCACCACAATTACACCTAATTTTTATTAGCCGTAATACCCTGCCCTTTTCGATGGCTCGATTACGAGTGCAGCATCAACTACATGAAATTCATACCGAAGACTTACGTTTTACACGTCAAGAAGTCACTCAATTTTGTAATGAGGCGATGCAATTAGATTTGTCTGCCGAATTGATAGATATTTTAAATAGTCGTACCGAAGGCTGGATTGTTGGTTTGCAATTAGCCGCTTTATCGCTACATAACTGCACCAATAAACGCCAATTTATTCAGCATTTTGCAGGTGATGACCGCCATATTACCGATTTTTTAATGGATGAAGTGTTAAACCAACTCTCAAACGAAAC
>DDBM01000039.1:0-7552 GCA_002333125.1 Moraxellaceae bacterium UBA2032
TTGATATGAATACCGACCATACGCTTGAAGAAGTGGGCAAACAATTTGATGTGACGCGTGAGCGTATTCGTCAGATTGAAGCTAAAGCCTTGCGTAAATTACGTCACCCTTCACGCTCAGAGCATTTGCGTTCGTTCTTAGATAACGAATAATCATTATTATTCCCTCTCCTTTTAGGAGAGGGCTAGGGTGAGGTCTAGTAAAAAGCCTTTTGAAAAAAGCCTCTTTGCGTTAGGCTAATGCAAAGAGGCTTTTTTGTTTTTGCGAAAAATAATTATTATGAACTCCTTCAATCTCCAAGACATCACCACTTTTTTAGCGATTGCTGACTGTGGCAGTTTAACGCAAGCCGCCGAACGTCTCGAAGTTTCTAAATCTATTGTGAGTAAACGCCTCAAGCGTTTAGAAGAAATGCTCGGTGTCGCCCTACTACATCGCTCTACTAAAGGTGTTACACCCACCCTACATGGCCAAGCCTTTCATGCGAGAGCCGCGAGTATTTTGCAAGAGTTAGAAGCCGCTGTTGACGAAATGACCGAACGTAATCAAGATTTGTGTGGTTCGTTACGCATTGCCGCACCTGTTACTTTTGGCACGATGTTTTTAGGGCAGTTGTTATTTCCATTTATTAGCAAACATCCGCGCCTTGATGTAGCGATTCATTTAGATGATAAATTAGTAGATATTGTGCAAGACCGTTACGATATTGCCATTAGGATTAGCAACGACCCTGGTTTATCTCTTAAAGCACGGCAATTAGGTGAATGCAAACGCATAGTGGTGTGTAGCCCAGAGTATGCTCAAGCAAAAAACTTAGCCAATTTACATGATGATTTATTTGCCCACGACTATATTGGCTACAGCAATATCAGCAACAGCCAACTGTGGGGCTTTTTACCGTATAATGAGCAACAGCGCGGCAACCAAATTCGGAGTCGTTTTACCGCTAATAATGGTGAAATAAGCCGTGATGCGGCAATTTCAGGCTTAGGATTAGCTGTTTTACCTCTGTTTATGGTGGCAGAAGCATTAAGGACAGGCAAACTCATTAATGCTACACCACACATTGAACTTGACCCTATTCCTATTTATGCAGTGTATCCACCCACACGCCATTTGCCCAAAAAAGTACGCATGGTGATTGATCATTTGTGCGGCGCATTAGGCACTAATCCCCCATGGGAACAAGATTTGCCATTAACGGTGTAATCCTTGACGCAAAAAACGGCCTAGTTCTACACCAAACTTAATTGGCTCATCTAATAATGGCACATGACCNNTAATCATGGCTGTTTAAGTAGCTTTGTAAATAGGCCTGTAAATCAATTAGGCGTGTAGAAGGAAACACCAACGGTAGCAGTTTAGGCCAATACGTCGCCGCCATAAATACAGGTTTTACTGACTTGCGCCCCACCACTTCGGTAAAGGTATGTGACAAAATCTTTAAGGCTTTTTTGCGGATAGCAAAAGGCAAACTCTGTATATCAGGGTAGCGACTGTATTGAGCAAGCAAATCTTTTAGCTGCTGCAAATAGTAAAAAAACAAGGCTTGTTGTTGACCAAATAAACCAAAACTCCAGTCTTCTTGATTTGGCACACAGGGTGTTTGGTCTATGTGTAAATAATGCTTTACCTCAGAAAACCCTGCTTCACGCTGCCAATGTAGAGCCGTTGTTGCCCCCATCGAATAACCCACCAACAAAAAATTACGCAAACTAAAATGCTGCACAATATCTTGTACGTCTTCCATGTGGTTATGAATAATATCGTGTTGATTAAAGGCAATATGCGCCGAATACCCTGCACCACGTAAGTCGGGCATATAAAACTTAAATTGGCGACTATAGGGAAGCACAAATGGCAGCCAATGGCGGCTATTCATGCCTAAACCATGCAACAACAACACAGGCTGGCCTTGACCTATTACCCGCACAGACAAGGTTTGTTTATCGCGGGTAATAACAGGAATTTTCATACGGACTAATTAGCTTCGTCTTGGGTTTGCACGACTTTTAAGCCCATTTTTTTTGTCCACCACAATACACCCACTAATAATTGGCGGCGATCATCTACAAAAGAAGGTTTTTTACCTTCAAAATAATGACCTACAAATTGAAAACCCCAACCTACAGTAAACATCGGCACAGCCAACGGCAAACCGACAATCGTTGCACCAACAGGCAAAGAAGCGGCGATTAAAGGAATACCAATACTATGACAAAATTGGTTGCGTGGGTCTTGATGGTCTTGTTGATATTGAGCCATTAACTGACTCCAATCGGCATTAAGTTTAATGGGTAACATAACAACCTCTATTTTAAATTATCAGTTCTAGGATACAGGCTAACACAACTAAAAGTGTATCTCTCATCTTCAATTTTGCAATGCCAAACTGCTAGTCTTATTCTCGGCTTAACAAATCCATCATGCGCCGTCTAATTTTACTAGGAACGACATTATTTAATAACATCAATGCTTTAAAGGGTAAACCAATGGGATGATGCACTTTATAATCACTTACGGCATGCCATGCGGCTAATGCAACATCTTCGGCAATTAAATCTACGCCCAAACGCTGCATCACAGGCGCAATCAATTCTTTATTGGTAGAGGGCGTTTTAACAAAGGCGGGCATTAAATCACACACCCAAATATCGTAAGCGCGCCACTCTAAATTTAAAGCTTCGGTGAGGCCGCGTACTGCAAATTTAGAAGCCGAATAACTCGCCAAATGCGGTGTGCCATAGACTGCCGCCGCCGAACTCATGTTTATCACACGGGCGCGTGGTGTGTCGCGTAAAAACGGAAAAGCAGCATAAATAACATTGCTTAAGCCTTCGATATTAATAGCAAAAGTTTGTTGATGCTGTTGTGGGCTGAGTTTTTCAAAACAACCCATGTGTAATACACCTGCACAGTTAAACAATGCATTGAGTCGGCCTTTATTTAATAAGGCAAAGTCTGAGACTGCGTCTTGCACGGCCTCATAATCGGTTACGTCTAGGGCTTTAAACCATGCACCTGATAATTGAATAGATAAGGCTTCTAGGGCTTGGGCATCTTTATCAAGCAAACCAACTTGCCAACCTTTACGTTTAAAAAAAATGGCGGTGGCTTTGCCAATACCCGATGCTGCACCTGTAATTAAAATATTTTTCATTGTTGTTGGCTAATCCTCTAAGACGCTTCTTCTTAGGACTGACGCGGTTATCGCTTGTTTGTTCACATTTCAACCGCCTTTAGCAGCATTATGCTCACAAAACGCGCTAATCTCGGTGAGATGCGTAAGTCCTGTTCTTTATAAAGCGGCTTGAGTTTAACGAGGATTAGCGTCTAGTCAAGGTTAAGCCGCCACAGAGCGCAATTTAACCACATTACATGAGTCAACTACTTGAGCCGTGTAATCTTGCACCTCAAAAGAACGTGTTTTGTAGCGATACAACAAAGTAAAGCCGACCCAATTATTGGTGTTTTTGCCAGACTCTGTTTTGTACCAACTACTGCAACCTGCCGCCCAAATAGTGTTATTAAGCTGCTTTTGTACCCAACGATTGTAAACCCCTTGAACCTGCGCTTTAACGTCTACAAATTGCCACTGCTTAGCTTTCATGTGTTGTAAAGCCGCCAAAATATACCCAAATTGGCTTTCTAACATATACAAAATCGAGTTGTGACCCAAATTAGTATTAGGCCCATACAATAAAAACAAATTAGGAAAGCCACTCACCGTCATACCTAAATAAGCCTCTGCCCCATCACGCCACACCTGATTTAAGTCTTGCCCATCGCGGCCTGTAATTTTCATGGGGGCTAAAAAATCTGTTGCCTGAAAGCCCGTGCCGTAAATAATGGCATCAACCGAATGTTGCTGACCATCACTGGTNNGCGCGTAAAATAGGGTCTTTAACTGACTGGTTTAAATGACGCTTAAATTGCCACTCAAACGGTTTTAATGCTGCTTGTAATACTGTAAATGCTAAAGCGCGTACTTCGTGCTGACTATAAATAGCCGCACGACTCGCTTGTTGTAGTACTGGCCATTTTTTATAAATATCTTGCTCCATGCCACTATAAGCACGGTCTGGCTTAGGAATCACATACGGCGCAGAACGCTGAAACAAGGTCAAATTTTGTACCTTAGGCACAATCGCAGGCACAAACTGAATCGCACTTGCACCCGTACCAATCACCGCTACCTTTTTATTTTTTAAATCATACTCATGGTGCCAAGTGGCCGAATGAAACACTTCACCCTTAAAGTTTTNNCTGGCCACTTCGGTATTAAATTGTATTTTAGATAATAACTGATACTTTTTGGCACAATCGGCAATGTATTGATAAATTTCGGCTTGCGGTGCAAATTTACGCGACCAGTTAAATTTAGGCTCAAACGAAAACGAATATAAGTGCGATGGCACATCACACGCTGCCGCAGGATAGCTATTATCACGCCAGCAACCACCCACATCAGCTTGTTTTTCTAGTAACACAAAATCATTAAATCCCGCTTTTTGCAATTGGATGGCAATGCCAATGCCGCCAAAACCTGTGCCAATAATTGCAATATCGGTGTGTTGTACTTGTGCCATGATGTTGTTACTCGTGCCAATAGTGGGATTTTTAGCGCGCCCTCACCCCAACCCTCTCCCACTGGAGAGGGAGTTCTCTCTCCCTATGGGAGAGAGCTAGAGTGAGGGGAAATACGCCAATGATTGAATTTCTAGTGTCCAAAATAACGCACTATCGTGCTAGTTTTTATGTTAAATTCGGACACGTTAAATCTTGGTTACGTTTTGGTTAAATGTCTTTTGGACGCGTGTTATGAGTTGGCCTAATCGTCGTAATATTGCCAGTATGCGCGCCTTAACGCGACTGGCCGAACAGTTTTCTATTTCTTTAGCCGCGTGCTTGCAGCAAACGGGCGTGTCTATTCATCAATTAAATGATGCCTATGCCGAAGTAGATGCCACCCAAGAGTTGCAGTTAGTGACTAATTTAATTAATGCCTATGGTGGCTATAGACCCGAATTAGGCTTGCAAGCAGGGCGTTATTATCATTTAGATACTTATGGTATTTGGGGATTTGCTTTAGTGAGTAGCCCCACTTTACATGAAGCGATTAATTTAGGTTTACGCTACTTTGATTTAACCTTTGCCTTTTGCCAAGTTTGCTTACAGCAGCACGAAGATGAAGCGATTTTAATACTTGATGGTGCATTGATTCCTGCTTTTTGTAGGCAATTTTTATTAGAGCGTGAGATGTCATCTATGATGACCATGCTCGAAGAACTCTTTAATACCAAAGCCCCTTTATACCACGTGTGTTTTAATTATCCTCCGCCCAATGACCTCAGTGCGTATCAACGCATTTTTGGTATTACGCCACAATTTAATGCCAGTTATACAGGTATCAGTTTTGCGCGTGGTTTTTTATCAACGCCCATTCCTAAAAGTAATATTACTACCGCCAAACTGTGCGAAACACAATGTAAAGAATTACTCAGTCAACGCCAACAACGCTCAGGCGTTTCGGCAAAGGTACGTGATTTATTGTTGCGTCAGCCTCAAGCCATGCCTAACATGGAGCTAGTTGCCGAACACTTATGTATTAGCTCGCGCACCTTACGTCGCCAATTAAAAGCCGAAGGCGTATCTTACCGCGAGTTAGTTGATGAAGTCAGAATGACCCTTGCCGAAGCTTTGCTTAAAATTGGGGGGTTAAGTTTAGAAGAAATTGGTATTCGTTTAGGTTATTCCGAAGTCTCTAATTTTTTACATGCCTTTAAACGCTGCAAACAACAAACACCGTCTCAATTTAGAGCGACATTATGCTAAATCCGCGTCAAGCCAGTCTTAATTTTATTTTATTAACTATTTTTTTAGATGTTTTGGGCATTGGCTTGATGATTCCTGTGTTGCCCGCGTTGGTTGGCTCACTTACCACCTCTCCGCACTTACAAGCCTATTGGTTTGGTGCGTTGGCAACCACTTACGGCATTATGCAGTTTTTTTGTACACCACTGTTAGGCGCACTCAGTGACCGTTATGGCCGCCGTCCTGTGTTGTTATTGTCTATTTTTGGCTTAGGCGTGAGCTATATTGTCACCGCTTTTGCTCAGTCCTTAATTTTATTATTAATGGCGCGTATTGTGAGTGGTGCAACAGGTGCAACGTTTTCGGTGGCTAATGCCTATGTGGCCGACATTACCTCACACAAAGAGCGTGGCAAAGCCTTTGGTGCGGTGGGTGCAGCGTTTGGTGTTGGTTTTATTTTTGGCCCGATGATTGGCGGTACATTGGGGGCAGCCGATTTACGTTTACCTTTTTTGGTGGCCGCAGGACTGTCTTTTTGCAATTTTTGTTATGGTTATTTTGTTTTACCCGAATCACTCCCCCCCGAAAAACGCGCACCATTGATGTGGCAACGAGCCAACCCTTTTGGTGCATTAGCACATATTGGCCAATTAAAAGGCGTAGAGAGTTTAGTCTTTGTGTTTGCTTGCTCGGCCTTGGCACAATTTATTTTACAAAATACATGGGTGTTATATACCGAGTTTAGATTTGCATGGACACCGCAACAAAATGGCATTGCCTTATTTGTGGTGGGTATGACATCGGCTATTACTCAAGGCGTATTATTGAGCCGTTTATTAGCCAAGTTTGGCGAAATGCGCTTGGCTATTATAGGGATGACATCTTCAGCTGTTATCAATATTGCCTATGGTTTAACCACCCAAAGTAGTGTTTTGTATATTTTAATTTTGGCGAATTTTTTGTCGTTTGCTGCCACGCCTGCACTACAAACCTTAATTTCTAAAGCCGCTAGCGAAAAAGAACAAGGACTCACTCAAGGGGCGTTAAATGCCATTAACAGCATGATGATTATTATTGCTCCNNCCTCATAAACATTGTCGTTTTTTGAGAAGACAACAGGTATAGAATAAGCAACAATACTTATTATCCAAGTTTAAGACTATCGTACTAATACAGGTAAGCCCTTGTGTTAGTCTTTTTGGCGTTAAGGACATTTTATGCTAGCTCACGTTTTTGCAGACTTTCAAGCCAATATGTGGCTCTATATTTCTATTCCGTTTATTAGTGGCATTATTGGCTACGTCACTAAAGTCGTCGCCATTAAAATGATGTTTGCGCCTATGGATTTTTTGGGCTTTAAAATTGGCCCAATTCCTATTGGTTGGCAAGGTATTGTGCCGCGTAAAGCCGAAAAAATGGCCACTATTTCGGTGGACTTAATGACCTCAAGGCTCATTAACGCCAACGAAGTTTTTGCACGTTTAGACCCTAATCGTATTGCCAAAGAAATTGAAGTACCAATGACGGCAGCAGCCGAAGAAATTACTCGCGCTGTTGCTCAGCAATACCAACCCGGTTTATGGGAAGCGATGCCCGAATTTGCACGACAAAAAATCATTAAAAAAATGCAAGCTGAAGCTCCTTTAGTCGTGGCTAACATCATGCGTGAAATTCAAGGTAACGTCGAAAAATACTTTGATATTAAAAATATGGTCATTAGCAACTTGCTTAAAGACCG
>DDBM01000039.1:7618-12469 GCA_002333125.1 Moraxellaceae bacterium UBA2032
ATGATGGAGGAGTTGTTTAGAGGTGCGCTTTCTGACCGTATTATGGAGCTTATTCAACGTAACGTGCGCGAGATGATTGATGCCCAAACAGGCTCAATTCGCCCACTCGTAGTTTATGCAGTGGGTAGCCAAAAATACATCGAAATGAAAAATGTGGTTACCGAAAAAATTCTGGCCAAACTCCCCGAAACCATGAAACACATGGAATCTTATGCCGAAGATGCAATGGATGTGCGTAATACTTTAGTGGAGCGTATGCAGCGTTTAAGCCCCGAAGAGTTTGAAGGTATGTTGCGCCCTGCCTTTAAAGAAGACGAATGGTCTTTGATTGCGGTAGGTGCGGCATTGGGCTTTTTGGTCGGTGAGTTACAAGTAACATTTATGCTGCATTAATGAACAGGGGCAAACTTTACGTTTGCCCCATCAAGCTAAGCATAACCAACATATCATTACAGTTTCATTAACCCTACGATAATTGCAGTGCAATACGTCAGTCCTCATTAATTAACCTTTTGTGTTGGATTATTTTGCTTTGCCCGATTTTGTAAAAGTTATGATAAGATTATCCCTCTAACTAATTAATGATTAACGCTATTAAGGAAGAAGACATGGCATCGCCCATTCAAGAAATTTTATTTGGTAGCCCAGGAACAGGTAAAAGTTGGCGTATTGATAACGACATTATTCCGAATAGACTAAATATTGATATAAAAAATAAACCACAAAATGTTATCAAGGCTGTTTTTCACCCTGAATACACTTATGGTGATTTTATAGGCAAGCTTCTTCCCATAACAAGAATAAATTCCGTTCAATATAATTATTATGAAGGACACTTTTTAAGGGCATTAGCTCAATCTTATAAAAACTTAATTGATGCAAAGAGTGACAACAAAGACCCTGAAAATGCTGTATTAGTAATTGATGAAATTAATAGAGGTAACTCTTCATCTATTTTTGGTTCTATATTTCAGCTTTTAGATAGAGATGATGATGGATGGTCTAGTTACTCCATCAATATCAGTGATATGGAGTTAATAAAAATTTTAACTCTATCAGGTATAGAAGTGCCTTATGATAAAAATGGCGAAATAGATATTGAAAAACTAAGAAAAACTCAAACTAAGTATGAGTATCTACGCTTTGACTTTATAAACAAAAAAATAAAAATGCCACCAAACTTATCTATTCTAGCAACAATGAACACATCAGATAGCTCTATTTATTATATGGATAGTGCCTTTAAACGCCGATGGGATTGGACATTTATCACTCCAGAATCAAAGACCATAGAAAAAGAGGGTGTTGCCTTTAACAATCAAGAAGAATGGATTAAATTTATATCCAAACTAAATAACTTCATCAAAGCTAATCACAAACATATTCGAGGTATCGAAGACAAGCAAATTGGCCAGTATTTTATTAAAGAAAGTTTAATTAAAAAATCCAGCATACAAAATAAACTTATGTTTTTTATATGGGACAGTGTGTTTAGCCGTGACAAAAGCCCTTTAGTTAAACTATTAAACGGAAACCAACCCAGTCATGATTTGATTACGTTTGGTGACTTTGCCAAGGATGTTGATAACTTCATTTCAAAGATAAATAATTTTAAGATATAAAGAATGTTTAACCTTGCACAATTGAAAATAGAAAAACGCTCAGATAATTCAAATCCTAGCTCCTTTGTTGGCATCAGAAGAAATCATAATACGGGCGAATTAGTTTTTCGGCTTCCGTTAGGCTTTGACGCTTTTCCTGAAGATGACTTTAATGAAATAAAAAGTCTATTTTTTAAAATGTATCGGACATTTAAAAAGTTTGAGAAAGATAACTACGAAAATCAGAAAAAAGATATTCAAGATGAAAAGCCATCAGCTAAGGACAATACAAAATCTTCTGCAAATGGTTATCGGTTTACAGACAAAGAAGAAAACGATGTTGTTTTGTATAGCAAAATTGCAGTTATTGAAAAAATAATAGAAATTTATGATGATTTAGTTATTAACAGTGTCGAAAGACATGTTAGCCGTTCTGAGTTAATTGATTTTTCAAAAATTGATAAATATTTACATCGGGCTGTTTATCTTTCTAACCATACAGTTTTCATTGATGAAATGAATCTACCTAAAAATACCATTAAACTTGAAAGTTCCAATTTGATTGAGCTTTATTGTTTTATTTTAGCAGAGATAATGCACGAACTTGAGCAAGACATAGACTCTCACGTTAAAGAAATATCTAATAAATTCAAGGAATTATACCTATCAAATGACCAGTCTATATTTAATGAAAAAACTTTTGAAACCACTATTAATGTATTAAAAGAACAGCTTGATGATATTAATAAAAATACTGCTTATAAAGATGATGACTATTGGATGATATACGAAGCCATAGAAACATTTTTATATGGTGAGTTAGATATGAGTTGCACTAATGAAGATGGCATATTTTGGGGAATAAATAATTTTTATCAAGTATGGGAAGATATGTGCAATACATGGGCATTTAAGGAGGAAGGCTTTAACATACTATATGCAGATACCAATATAAAAATAAATGGGAATCAAGTTTCCAATAAAAAAATAGGTGGACACTCACTCTACTGCAAAGAAGATTTTGATGTACCATTTTTTATTGATTTCAATAAAAATAAAAGATGGATAAGACCAGATATTGTTAGATTAATAAATGATTCTTTAAATGATTATAATCGAACTGTTCATGAAGTTATCTTACATAGATATGAAAAACAAAGTACAATTGACTTTAGAATAATAAAGAAGCCCAATGGCGTAGACCGTCTTTTCACATATCTGATAACCGAGTTAAAAAAAAATAAAAATGGGGCTAGAGTAACTAGCGACAACTACTTTTACTCTTACTCAATAAAAAATTTTGAGCAAATTAAAAATGAGATAAAACAAAGAGGGAGAAAGCTTTGTATTATAATAGACTGGAAATATCATGATGAATTATTCTTTAAATCAAGCTCTGACAAACTAAAAAAAGACATAACAAAACAATTATGCTATGAGTTTACAATGTCTGAATCACTTAACAACTATAAAATTGAAACACAGTTCGTCATTCCTAACTTTGAAAAAAATACTGACAACATTGGAGACCGCATTGAAAATGCATCTTTATTTTCAGGATTAAAATTAAATGGTATAGTCGTCTTTAAAGCAAATTTTTACATGATGCAAAAGGCATACCTTAATCATGATGAATAAAAATGATGAATTATTGAGCAAATACAATCCTTATTTGAGCTTTAAATCAGAAACTGCGACCAATGTTAATGAACACCTAATCACTCCTAAAGTGAGGAGTTTCTTTAAGGCAATGAAGATTGATGAATATCATCTTTTAGAGAGTAATTTTTATATATCTGATTTAGATTTTAAAAAAATAGAGTTCTCATTTTTCTATGAACACATATTACAAGATATACATAGAGCTAAAAATGGCAGTGTAGTCTGTCCTGTTAAATATTGCATAACCATAGACCCATTTTTATGCACAAAAACATGCGCCACAACAAAAATAAAATATGATGAAATTTGCTTAGGAACAACACCTGTTTTGTATTATATATTTATTGATATAACTGATATTATGAAATTTGCGAGACAGTCTGAAAAAAAGCTATTAATGTGAAATTGTAGAGCATACATTACCCATACTTAATATCTTATTGCGTGCCAAACTCAAACAACAACCTCACTTTAACGTACCACTCATCACACACCCAAGAACCGCCACAACTACGCTATAATCCCCCACAATCACTCGCTTTTTGTGGAATTTTTTCATGTCTCGTAAACCGCTTGTTTTGGTAGATGGCTCGTTTTATATCTATCGCTCATTTTTTGCCTTACCTCCGCTTTCTACCAAAGACGGCCAACCGACAGGCGCAATCAAAGGNNAGTGCCGATTACAAAGCGCATAGACCACCTACGCCTGATGATTTAAAAGCCCAATTTGCCCCTTTGCAAGACATTGTGCGTGGTTTAGGCTTGCCCGTATTATTAGAAAGAGGCGTTGAAGGCGACGATATTTTAGGGACATTAGCGGTCGAAGCGGCAAATCATGGTTGGGATGTGATTATCTCTACAGGTGACAAAGACATGACCCAATTGGTGAATGACCGAATTACCATCGTCAACCCATTTATGGATACTGTGTTAGATGAATTGGGCGTAGAAGCCAAGTTTGGTGTTAAACCCTCACAAATGATTGATTATTTAGCCCTCGTAGGTGATGCCTCGGACGGCATTGCAGGCGTACAAGGCGTAGGGCCAAAAACAGCNNAAAGGCAAAGTAGGCGAAACCTTTAGAAACAGCTTGCCGCAAGTGGCACTGAGTCAACAATTAGCCACCATTGATTGTCACTTAGCTTTAAAAGTGCATCCTGATATTTTGGTGCGTCAAGCTCCTGACAAAGCGGCATTATCTGCTTTGTATCAACGCTTAGAGTTTAACGGTTTATTAGCTAGTATTGATTCCGCCGCCCTGCCCGTTATGGAACAACAAAGCGAAGCCGAACTTGCGCCACCGATTAGCACCAAATATCACACCGTCACCACACAAAGCGCATGGCAACATTTATTACATAAGCTCAATTTAGCCCCTGCCTTTGCCTTTGATACCGAAACCACTAGCCTTAATTATAAAGAAGCCAAAATTGTGGGATTTTCGGTGAGTTTGGCCGTGGGCGAAGCCTATTATGTGCCATTGGCGCATAGTTATTTGGGCGCACCCGAACAATTAGACCGCGACACCGTATTAAAAGACATTAAAGCGATTTTAGAAAATCCGCATATAGGCAAAATTGGTCAGCAT
>DDBM01000094.1:0-4465 GCA_002333125.1 Moraxellaceae bacterium UBA2032
ACAGGTAAAATACTTTTTAACTTAGCGTTTACTTCTCGGAGTACATCTTCTAAAGCAAATCCTTTAGATACCATGCCATGAAATACTTCGGCTAAAGGTAATGCACCAATAGCGGCAGGCAAACCATGCCCTGTAAAATCACCTAATAAAACCAATAAATCGCCATTAGGATGACGGGCAGCCAAGACCACATCACCGTTAAAAATGGCTTTTGGCGAAATAAGATAACGAATATGAGGTGAGTTAAGTACNNCCTTGAATTTCTTTGTGTAAGCGACGCATCCGCGAAAAAGCCATAATTTTAGCTTTAATAATCACGGTGTTATAAGGTTTACTTAAAAAGTCATCGCCACCCGACTCTAAACACTCAGCAAGGTCGCTCGCTTCATTTAAGGAGGTTAAAAAGATGATTGGGACTAAATCTTCGCCTGCTATTTGTCTAATTTCTTTAGCGACTTGAGTGCCATGCTTAAAAGGCATCATCACATCAAGTAAAACGATATCAGGCCTATGCTCTATAAACTGCTCGACCGCCTCTTTGCCATCTACAGCCAAAATAACTTCGTGGCCTAGTCGCTTAATTAAGTTTGCTAAAATTAAACGATCACTGGGGGTATCTTCGGCTATTAACAGGCGCACGATGCTCTCCCTAACTGACTCAATGCGTAAAGCTAGACGATAGTAAACAATTGCTCAAAATTAGAAATACTTAAAATCTTTTTGACATCGGCATTACAGTTAACAATTTTTACTTGTGAGCTATCGCCACCTGCATGGTCACGCAATAACAACAGCATACCCAACGCCGAGCTATCTAAATAAGTGGCATCCTTTAAATCAACCACATAACACGACACTTCTTGCGGAGCTTGCTCGTAAGCATTCCTAAACTCTTGGTGAGTACTAAAATCAAAGCGGCCTTTAATTTTGATAATCAGCTCTGAACCATCAGCTGAGCTTGCCGTTAATACTGCCATAACCTATTCCCTCTTAAACAGCCACTACATTAGAATACAAATTCACGTTATATATTCTAACAATTGTAATAATTTTTAAAACCTATCAGAATGATTTAACTTGTTTTTTTATACGTCTAGCAAAAAGATAATGCACGTCTTCTGATATGTTGTAGTTATACGATGATTTCACCAAAAACGCTAGCTTTTAGACCATAAAAACCTGACTCCTTAGTCTTTATTCCCGATGAAGTAGCCTATTTTTAAGAACAACGTCTAGGAATCGCAGTGCAATGCTTTCTCACAACTTCTATACTCTGTAAAGNNTAGTGTTATCGGGTGGCGGAGCGCGTGCGGCTTATCAAGTGGGTGTACTTAAAGCCATTAGTGAGTTATCCGATTCGCATTGTTCTAACCCTTTTCCTATTATTTGCGGCACATCGGCTGGTGGCCTTAATGCCGCAGGTTTGGCGTGCCGCGCCGATTGTTTATCGGAGGCGGTGTCTCAGCTTGAGTTTGTATGGTCAAATTTTAAAACATCACAAGTATATCGTACCGATTGGATGGGCGTATTATCTTGTGCCGCCAAATTTTTATGGACTGTCAGTTTTGGGCGTTTACATAAAGACCGTCCTGTCTCTCTGCTTAATAATTCGCCTTTATATTCTTTGCTAGAACGAGAATTATTACTTTCTCGATTAAGCGAGATGGTGACATCTGGTTATCTGAATGCACTGTGTATTACCGCATCGGGTTATAGTAGTGGCGAATCGGTGAGTTTTTTTCAGGCTAGAGCTGATATTGAAGGTTGGAAACGGGCGCGGCGTGTGGGTGTGCCTACACTGATGAGAATAGAACATTTATTGGCTTCGGCGGCGATTCCGTTGTTGTTTCCTGCGGTACATATTAATCGCGAGTATTTTGGTGATGGTGCGTTACGCCAGCTTGCGCCTATTAGTCCTGCCTTACATTTAGGTGCCGAAAAAATTTTGGTGATTGGGGTGAGTAATGAAGAACAAGCTTACAGAGAGCGCGTCGACGGCTACCCTAGCATTGCTCAAACGGTTACCAGTGTGTTAAACAGCTCGTTTATTGATAGTCTAGAAAGCGACCTTGAACGATTACATCGTATAAATAAAACCATTAGTCATATTCCGCCAGAAATACGCGAAAAAAATACCACATTACGTCATATCGAAACCTTAGTTATTGCTCCACCTAGCAAAGTGTTAGACCAAATAGCCATGAACTATGCTATGGATTTACCACGCAGTATTAGAACCTTTGTTTATGGTAGTGGTGCAACCAAACGCGGTGGCGCAGGTGTACTAAGTTATTTATTATTTGAAGGAAGCTATTGTAAGGCGTTGATTGATTTAGGTTATATAGATGGTATGGGCAGAGCCGAAGAAATCAAACGCTTTTTGGGATATGATGCACCACATTGCTCTAATGTGGTGCCGTTTAAAAGTGCTTAANNGTACTCGCCACTAAACGTCCATCTTGGCTATAAATACGACCAAAGTTTAAACCGCGTCCACCATTAGCATTTGGAGAATCCATTTCGTATAACAACCATTCATCCATGCGTAAAGGTCGGTGAAACCATATAGAATGGTCTAGGCTTGCTGCTTGTAAATTGGACTGCATAAACGTAACTGCATGAGGCAACATGGCTGTTCCCATTAATGCAAAGTCAGAGGCAAACGCTAAGGCACATTGATGCAATAAAGGGGCATCGGGTAGTTTGTCTTGGGCTTTCATCCAATGATAACGATGTGGCTCTTGTTTAGTCGGCGCAAACGGATTAACAGGGTTAACAGGCCGAATTTCGATAGGACGCTCTTGCACAAAACTACTGCGGATTTTTTCGGGTAATAAAGACGCAAGTTGTTGACGTAATTCAAACTCATTAGGCAAACCTTCGGGCCCTTCTACTTGAGGCATGACCGCTTGATGGTCTAAACCTTCTTCATGTGCGGCAAACGAAGCCGAACACACAAAAATTGGCTGTCCATGCTGAATGGCGGTAACTTGACGATTAACAAAACTTTTACCATCACGCAAACGGTCAACTTCGTAAATAATCGGTGCGGTGGTGTCACCTGCGCGCAGAAAATAACCATGTAAAGAATGCGCTAATCTGTCTTTTTCGACAGTGCTTCCTGCTGCCATTAAACACTGAGCTAACACTTGGCCACCAAAGACATTTTTTCCTACAATATTGCGACTTTGACCTCTAAACAAATTGACTTCTAGGCTTTCTAACTGCAATAACGTTAACAACTCAACCATAACAGGATTCATAGTCATACTCTTTGATTTTTTCATCATGCAACACTCCATACCGTAGGATTTAAGCCTTTTAATAAAACAACTTAACCCTCAACGCTCAGAGTTAAGCGACTTTTGCCTTAAATGTCAAAAATTTGTTATTTTTTGGCACAATTGATTAACACTTTTAGCTGCATCGCTAAAAAAGCCGTGCTAGATTGTGCGTCATTATTTTTGCATAACACAGTTATTATTATGGCAAACTGGCTTGGTCTTGACCGTCTTTTTTCTTCAACCTCCCGTAAAGCATTAAATACATGGGTTGACCCACAAATTAGTCCTGCAACAGCCGAAGAGCTACAGCTAGACCCACAGCAACCCATTGTTTATGTACTACAAAGTCCTTCGTTTTCTAATTTATTAGTCACCGACGAAGCCGCTCAACGCTTAGGTTTACATCGGCCTACTCATGCGGTAGATAGTCATTTAATACAAGAAAAACAATCCTTTTTTTATTTAACTCAAAAAACCACAGAGCTTTCGGCACAAAAAAATCGCTTTGAATATCCTGAGCGTTTTATTCGTTTGGTAGAAGCGGTAAAACAAAACGAAAATCTTGATGTACAATTAGTACCTGTGACTATTTTTTGGGGTCGTTCGCCCGATAAAGAAGACTCTTTATTTAAAATCATGTTTTCGGATTCGTGGGCAACCCCTAACGCACTCAAACAATTAGTGACGGTGGCCTTAAATGGTCATCAAGCTTTTGTTAAGTTTGGCTTGCCGTTATCGGTGCGTGGCTTGATGCACGACGACATGAGTAGCTCATTGGCGTTACGCAAAATCTCGCGGGTATTACGAGTACACTTTCGCCGTCAACGAGAAATGGCGATTGGCCCCGATTTGTCGCATCGTCGTAATTTAATGCACAGTATTTTACAATCGCAAGCAGTACGCGAAGCCATTAAACTCGAAAGCAGCGAACAACAAATGTCGCCCGAACTGCTTGAAGAAAAAGCCCGCGCTTATGTTAACGAAATTGCCGCTGACTATTCTTATCAGGTAATTCGTGGTTTACAAATTACCTTAAATTGGTTGTGGAATCGCTTGTATGACGGGGTGGACGTTCATCATTTTGACACCGTAACCCAAGTTGCCCAAGACCACGAAGTCATTTATGTGCCATGTCATCGCAGTCATATTGATTATTTATTGCTGTCGTATGTGGTGTTTAC
>DDBM01000094.1:4480-21665 GCA_002333125.1 Moraxellaceae bacterium UBA2032
ACAGGCCGACTTTTACCCCCTAAAACTGGTATGTTAGCCATGACCGTTAAAAGTTATTTGCGCGATCATAGCCGCCCGATTGTGTTTATTCCGACGTATATTGGTTATGAACGTTTGATGGAAGGCAGCACTTATGTAGGCGAGTTACGCGGTGCAACCAAAGAGCAAGAGTCTATTTGGCAAATTGTGCAAACAACACGCAAAATTGAAAAGATTTTTGGCAAGGTACATTTGAGTTTTGGTGAGCCTATTTATTTAACGCAATTATTAGATAAAGAAAACCCACAATGGAAAAANNACCCCTAATCATGCCATTGACGAAGAAGTTTTAGTTAAACAACTTAATTTATACAAAGACTTAGCTAAAAAAGTACCCTATCATGCTCGCATTAAAATGACGGAGCTAACGGGCGAACAAATGGTTGCTTACGGTGTGCAATTAAAAGCAATTCGTTGTGTTCATCATCCGTTGGGTGATTTGATTTGTGTTGCCGATAATCAGGCGGTGTTTTTAACTTACTTCCGTAATAACGTGCTGCATTTGTTTGTGATGCCCTCTTTGGTTGCGTGTTTAATGCAGCACAATGGCCAATTACAACGCGAACAAATTTATCAAGTCATTGCCTCGTTGTATCCTTACTTAAAATCAGAGTTGTTTTTAAGTTGGCCACAAAATGAAATTGAGTCTTTAGTTAATCAACACATTGATGCCTTAATNNTAACCGAGCGTCAGTCGGGCAGTATTAATCAAAAGCAATTAGAGGATTTGTGTTCGTTATTAGCGCAACGTTTGTCGGTATTGTATGAGTTTAATTCACCTGAGTTTTTTGATAAGGCGATTTTTAGAAACTTTATTGACACCCTTAAAAAAGTGGGCTTTTTACAAGTTGACGAGCAAGGCTTATTACACTTTGACCATCGCCTAAATGACATTGCCACTCAATCTAATTTGGTATTACGTGTAGAAACTCAACATACGATTCAACAAATTACGAATGTGAGCGATGAGGATATTGCGACAGCAATGGCCATCTTAGAACGCAAAGAGAAAAAGCGTAAGTAGCATGCCCTCACCCCAACCCTCTCCNNCCCAACGGGAGAGGGAGTTCTTTTTCTCTTTTGTCATAATATGGCCAAAATCTATGCAACAAGCGATTGTTGGTTTTCATGTTGATGAAGAAAATCATTGGGTAGCGGAGCTTGCTTGTGGCCATAATCAGCATACACGCCACAATCCGCCGTGGACTGAACGGCCTTGGGTGATTACGCCCGAAGGTCGTGAGGCCATGTTAGGCTATTTATTAAATTGCAAAAAATGTGATGCAGGCGCAATAAGGGATTGGTTTTAAGTCAAATAAACATCAAAACGACTGCTTTCACCCTCATATACCAAGCTTGGTTTTTGTTGTGCTAAGGGTTGAGCATGACGTGGCCGTTTAACAACGACACGTTTTTTAGCTACCGCTAACGCAGGTGCAAGCAACTCATCAGCATCATAATCTGCACCTACCGCCACATGAAAGCTTTGCATATCTTGCTTAACTTTGGCGGTATTGCCTCTATCAGGAAACATCGGGTCTAAATACACCACATCTGGGTATTGCTCGACAGCCAATTGACTTAAATACGCTTTAGCATCGCCTTGTTGCAAGTGCATACGCGGCAAAATAGTGACTAATGCAGGCTCTTGGGCGGCACGTTGCCAACCATCACTCAACATAGCAGCAACCAATGGCGAACGCTCTAATAGTGTTATATGGCAACCTAACGAAGCCAATAATAAGCTATCCTTACCAAAACCTGCGGTAGCATCAATAATCGTGGGTAAACTGTCTTTTTTGATGCCACAGGCTTTAGCAATTAACTCGCCACGCCCGCCACCATGTTGCAGTCGCCATAACAAACTTTTGTTAGCCCAATCTACCACCACCGCATGAGGCAACGGTTTACTCAAAGGCTGCAAGGCAATTTGTCCTGCCAACAAAATGGCTAAATCGCCCTGCTTTGCCCACGCTAATACTGTTTTTCGCTCGGTATTGGCTAATAAAAAAGCCTCTACGCCTAAGGTAGAGGCTAATTGTTGCGCTTGAGCTTGATGCTCGGCCAAGTACAAAATAAACACTTAATGCGACCAGCTTATTAAACCTAGCCCTGCGGTAGCCAAAATAAACACGCCAAACACAATACGATAATAAGCAAATACAGTAAAATCATGCTTAGAGATATAACGCATTAAGGCTCGAATGACTAATAATGCCGAAATAAATGACACCACAAAACCCACCGCAAATACGGGCATATCGGCCATTTCAAACACATCATGGTTTTTATAAACATCATAAAATGTCGCCGCAAACATGGTCGGAATCGCTAAAAAGAACGAAAACTCGGCGGCCACTTTACGCGATAAACCAAACAACAAACCGCCAATAATAGTTGCGCCCGAACGTGATGTTCCCGGAAAGAGTGCCGCGCATTGAGCTAATCCTACTTTTAAGGCATCTAAAGGCTGCATATCATCTACATTATCAATACGTATATGATGCGGACGTTTTTCTGCCCATAAAATAATAAAACCACCCACAATTAAGGCAATAGCAACTGATACGCTATTAAATAAATGCTCTTTAATGGCATGAATCGTCAAAAATCCTAAAATAGCCGCTGGCAAAAAGGCAATGGCGACATTGATACTAAAACGCCATGCTTCGGGCTTATTTTGAAACACCCCCCCAATTACTCTAATTAAACGCTCACGGTATTCATAACACACCGACAAAATTGCCCCTAATTGAATGGCAACCTCAAATACATCACGTTTTTCTTTAGTCCAAAAATCAAGCAATGTTGCGGTAATAATTAAATGGCCTGTACTCGATATGGGCAAAAACTCAGTAATACCTTCAACCAAGCCCATAATAAATGCTTGTATTAATAACCAAAAATCCATACGCTAACTCTCTATTTAAAATATAAACTACGCTCTATGGGGCAGTTTTTGCCACACACTGTCGCGTAAATATACAGGTAATGCTAATTCGGGGGCTTGTGCCAAACCTTGTTGCCATGCTCGTTGCGCCAATACCGCAACATCATAAGCATGAGGATAAAAATCGGCTTTAGACACAACAATCGTGTTTACTTGTGGCTCTATCGTGGCTAAATAACTTGCACCGTCGCCCACTAATGCCCAATTATCTTGAGGAATAGCTGATAATTGCTGTGGTGAGCAAACACGCTCTTCAATTACTGCTTGCATTAAACCATCTTGTACACGATACGCGCCTAAATAGACTTCGCTCATACGTGCATCAAAAACGCCAATAACGCTGCTATGTTCTAAAATACGATAAGCACTTTGCGCCAAACTTTGTAAACTAGAGATAGCAATGACAGGTAAATCCCAACCAAAAGCCAAGCCCTGCGCGGTAGCGGCAGCAATACGNNCACCTGTAAATGAACCCGGCCCTCGACTATAGGCAACCGCAGACAAAAGTGACGCACTAAGTTGCGCTTCGGCCAAGAGTTCATCTACCATAGGCAACAAAAGCTGTGTTTGTAATCGTGGTGAATGCTGATAACGACTAATAATTTGGCCATTATCTAAATAAATGGCAACAGAACACGCTTCGGTTGCGGTTTCGATGGCTAATAGCGGCATAATAGTACAGAGCTTATAAACACATAAAGACTTGGGCTTTATACGCATATCAGCCCTTTGATGCAATGAGGATTTAGATAAAAAATGTACATAAACCCTGATTTTTCGACGCTGATTTTAGCAGGCGGAAAAGCAACACGCATGAATGGCAACGATAAAGGTTTAGTTATTTGGCAAGATGCACCCCTTATTAGCCATGTATTAAAAAATTTACCTAAAGATGATGTGGTGATTAGCTGTAATCGAAACTTGGCCATTTATAGTCAATATGGGCGTGTGGTGAGTGATAAAAGCCCCGATTTTGCAGGCCCTTTGGCAGGCATTGCGGCGGCATTACCTGAGTGCCACCATGACTGGGTCTTGATTACCGCCTGTGATATGCCTTGTTTGCCGCCTAATATCGCCGAGTTGTTGTGGTGTAATATAGCTGATAATAAAATTGCCGTTGCCCATGATGGTGAGCATTTACAGCCTTTGTTGTTATTGATACATCGTTCTTTAGCACAAAATATTTTACAAAGTGTTAATAACGGTAATAGCTCAGTGTATAAATGGCTGATGCAACATCCGCATCATGTGGTTTATTTTACCGATACTACCGTGTTTACTAATGTTAATTCATTAGATGCACTCTAACCCCAAACCGCCACCAAAGTGCGAAGAAGTTCTTGAGTCCCAAATTATTCTTCATCTTCGGGAAATTTTGTATCCCACTTTTTGGTAGTTTGTTGACGTGGCAATACTTCGCGTAAGGTTTTATTAACTTCGCTGCTAAACTCATCAGCTTGTCGAGCAGCACGGCGCGCTAATTTACCCACACCAACTTGCTTGCTCATTTGCAAGCCTAACTGTAACGCTGCACTGGCCGCTGGCACAGATTCTTCCGTTTTTTGCTCAATGGTTTCGAGGCGAGTTAATAATTTTTCGACTCTGGCTTCTACTTTACCTGCTTCTTTAACTCGTTTAGCCGCAATTCTATCTTCATCACGCTGCATTAAACGCCGCCGTAACGCTTCAACATTTCTGGCAATTTCTTGCTCTCGGCGTTGTTCTAACGAGTCTGTAAATTGCTGCAAACGACTTTCGGCCTGATGACGCAAATCACTAATACTACCCTCTACACTGACCCGCATTATTTCAGTTTTGGCGGTATTAAAAGCTCCTTTGGCTTCTCGTACCGCAAAATGAGTTACCTCTCGTGCGGAGTCTTGGCTCATGGTTTTCATTAACGTCATCTGTTGGTCTATTTTTTGTCGTGCTTGCTCAAAACGTACCAAGGCCAATCTTGCTCGTTGTTTCAGATTTTTTTCTAAATCATCCCAAGACAGCGTAGTGTGCTTTTCGGTTGTCATGATTACACCCACAAAAATATAATAATTACCCTTCGACTCCGCTCAGGGAGCTAAGAAACTTCTGAATGATAATACGGCATCAGTTGCCAAAACGCTTGTA
This sequence comes from Moraxellaceae bacterium UBA2032, assembly GCA_002333125.1. Taxonomy (GTDB): domain Bacteria; phylum Pseudomonadota; class Gammaproteobacteria; order Pseudomonadales; family Moraxellaceae; genus Agitococcus. The sequence continues at coordinate 9,594 of DDBM01000094.1, forward strand.
AATGTGGTGCTACTAATTCTTGCATCAGTTGAATATGGTCAGGTCGACTATTTAACGCAGGAATATAATCATATTGCTTACCACCTGCCGCCAAAAAGGTGTGTTTATTTTCTTCGGCTAATTCTTCTAAGGTTTCGAGGCAATCAGCCGAAAACGCAGGTGAAACAATTTGTACCGACTCTACTCCTGCCTTTGCCCACTGTTCTAATAATACATCGGTATAAGGCTTTACCCATTCTTGCTTGCCAAAACGTGACTGAAAACTAATCGCCCACTCGTCTTCTTTTAAACCTAACACTTGGGCAATTTGTGCCGCAGTACAATGACAGCGTTGAGGATACGGGTCGCCTTTATCGGCGTAAGGTTGTGGAATACCATGAAAAGACATGAGTAGTTTTTGGGCGGTACCGTGTGTTGCTCTAAAATCTTTAATACTTTGAGCCATTGCAGCAATATAACTAGGGTGTGCAAAATAATCTTTAATAATAGTAATATGAGGCAAATTACGCTGTGTTGCACTCCAACGCTGCACTGCATCATAGACAGGTGCGCTTGATGTGGCCGAAAATTGCGGAAACAACGGCAGCACAACAATATGCTCTACGCCCTCATTCCTAAGTTGCGTAAACACCGCGTTTATACTGGGGTTGCCATAGGTCATGGCTGGCCGAACCAGAATCTCTGTAGGCAAAAAATCATTGAGTTGCTGCTGCAATAAACTGGCTTGTTGCACCAAAATTTCGCGCATCGGTGAGTCATTTTGCCAAATACTGGCATATAACTTTGCAACGCGTTTGGGTCTAAACGGCAAAATAAATAAATTTAAGATAATTTGCCATAAAATCGGTGGAATTTCGATAACACGTGTGTCGCTTAAAAACTGCTTTAAAAAACGGCGTACTGCGGGGGCTGTTGGCGCATCGGGAGTGCCTAAGTTAACCAAAACCACGCCTAAAGGGGGAGTTTTTTTAGCAAGCATAACGGTCTCTTTTGTCGGTTTTACAGGAGAAAAGTTTCTTATATTTTTTATCAAAACACTATTTTTGCGTATCCTACAAAACAAAAAAGACCGTAAAAACGGCCTTTTAAGCATACAAAACTTACTTTAATACCGCAGTCACTTTGGCACTAATCGCTTCTACCGAACCTACGCCTTCAACTTTGGCATATTTAGGCGCAGTTGGGTTACCACTTGCCGCTAATTGTTGGTAAAAACCCACTAATTGCGCGGTTTGGGCATGATAAATTTCTAAACGCTTTTTGATAGTGTCTTCTTTGTCATCATCACGTTGTACTAAGTCGTCACCTGTTACATCGTCTTTGCCTTCAACTTTAGACGGATTGTGTTGTACATGATACACACGACCCGATGCAGGATGTACACGACGACCCGATAAACGGCTAACAATTTCGGCATCAGGTACGGCAATTTCGAGTACATGATTAATATCAACACCTGCCTGCATTAAGGCTTCGGCTTGAGGAATGGTGCGTGGAAAACCATCAAACAAACAACCATTTACACAGTCAGGTTGTGTTAAACGCTCTTTAACTAAACCAATAATAATCTCGTCAGAGACTAAACCGCCTGCATCCATAATTTTTTTAGCGGCTACACCTAGCTCTGTGCCTGCTTTAACGGCAGCGCGTAACATATCGCCCGTCGAAATTTGTGGAACTTGAAATTGTTGAGTAATCACTTGTGCTTGCGTTCCTTTGCCTGCACCAGGTGGTCCTAAAAGAATAATACGCATCATATAAATCGCTCCAGTTTATAAAAAATTAACCGATTCTAGCATGAATGTTAACCGTTGACGATTAGGGTCGCACTTGGTTAATCAACAGTTCCACCGTTTGATTTTTGTCTTGCTGCGTTAGTGGTACAGCAATCGCTTCTAGGTCGCCACTTTCGCCCTGTGGTGTGCCTGTTTTGCTAATACGCGCCCCTACAATCACCGAGGCAAACTTAGACAATTTAAGCTCTGGCATCATGCTTTGTTGGTCATTTAATTCAACCACAATCGGAAAACGCCCTACCGCCTGCTTAACCACTGCCAACGGCATGGGTGGGCCATTTAAGGCTTTGGCAAAAACAAATAACACATCATTAGCACTTAATTTACGTTGTAGCTCTTTACTTAGTTTTACCGTGACTTGAATACCTGTTTTAGGCACAGTAACGTCTTGACCACCATGCTGAGCAATCGCAATGGCTTTATCAATTTCTTCAATCGCTTTTGCTTTACTCTCGCCTGTACGCGCCAAATGCACTTGTTTTAAATGCGGCAAAAACGCCAGTGCGCCTGCATAATCACCCGACCTAAACGCCCCCATGCCCATTAACAATAAAGCCCCTTCATGGTCTGGGTGTTTATTTAACACCTGCATCAGCAATTCACGACTTTTGGGGTTGAGGCGACCTTGTTGACTAAAAATTAAGGTTTGAGCATAACTCAAGGCAATATCATCACGCGTAGGGTCTAAACGATTGGCATTAGCAAAGGCAATTGAGGCCGAATCGGCTAACTCACCTTGCAAATACGCTATGCCTAACATATACCAACCATCAATATTATTAGGGTTAGACTGTAACTTTTTTTGCAATACTCGTGCAAAATCGGGCAAATTTTGTTGTGCTAAACGCTCAGGTGCAATTTGCTTGTTGGCAAATAAATCATCAATTAATGGCTCAGTTTGAGTTTGTACTTGCCACCAATGCCACAATTTAGGTTGATAGGCAAAGCCACGATACGCAATAGCCACAAGCACCAATACCGTTAAAAACAATGCCCATATCACCCCTTTAGAGAGTTTATGTTGAGACTGTTGTNNCGGCTTTTAGTAACGGCCAAATAAACAACAAAGCCACGCTTAAAGATAAAGCTAATGCACTCAAGATAAAGCTTAAAGAAGTGGCATTAATCATGAGAGTCTCGCTTTAACAGTTGAGCCAAACGTGCTGCTTCCTCTGCATTTAAATGGGTTGCAGGTGGCGTAACTTTTTTACGTCGCCAAATTAACACCGCCACCACCACTAACAATAAGGCAAAAGGCCCAAACCACAGCGCATAGGTGCTACCGCGTACAGGCGGCTTATAACTGATAAAGTCACCATAACGCTCCACCATGTAATCACGAATTTCGCTATCGGTTTTGCCATCTTGTAATAGTTGGTAGGTGCGGTCTTTAAGGTCTTTAGCAATGGGGGCATCTGAGCCTGCTAAGTTTTGATTTTGACATTTAGGACAACGTAACTCAGCAATTAAGGCTTGATAACGTAACTCTTGGGCTTCGTTGTTAAATTGATAAGTATCAATGGTTGCCCAAGTTACGGCACTGCTACACAACAAAAGGCTCATTATCAAATTAAAAAAAATAGAAGTTATTGACATGCTAATGCTTCGCCTCCTGCGACAAGTTGTTGATAACAAGGCGCGAGCTGTGTTTGCCAAATGGTCTCATCAAAAACACCTACATAACGATACCTAACCTGTGCTTGAGCATCAATTAAATAGGTTTCTGGTGCGCCATACACCCCTAAATCAAGGCCAATATCACCTTTTAAGTCACTAATAATTAAGCTAAACGGATTACCATAACGCGCTAAATACGCCATAGCATCTTGAGGCTCGTCTTTATAATTTAAGCCNNGAAGGACACCACGAAGCCCACACATTCACAAGGGCGGCTTTCCCTTTTAAGTCCTCTACCGTGACCGTTTTTCCATCAAGCAAAGTAGTCGCGGTAAACGTAGGAAATGGCTTACCGATACGCACTGAGGGCAATTCGGCAGGGTCTTTACCCAAACGCGTCATTAAAAAAGCCGCAAATGCCAAAAATAAAACAAGCGGAATAATCCATAATATGAGACGCACTTTCATTTGCTTAGCTCCACTGTACCTGCAACGACAGCAGAGGTTTTTTGTAAGCGATAACGGCGGTCACTCATGGCCACAATACCGCCAAATGCCATGACTAATGCACCCAACCACAACCAACGTACAAAGGGTTTGTAATAAACACGCACTGCCCATTGATTGTTTTCGAGTGGTTCGCCAATGGCGACATATAAATCCCTAAACAAGCCACCATCAATCGCGGCTTCGGTCATAGAACGATTTTGCACCACATAAACACGTTTTTCGGGGTACAAATACTCAATGGATTTATTATCTTTAAACACTTGGATTTTGGCTTGAATTGACTCAAAGTTTGCGCCTTTGTACTCTCTAACGCCTTGCCATTCAAATTGATAATTACCGACTTCTACACGATCACCCATGCCTAAACGCACGTCTTTTTCTACGCTATAAGTTGAGGTTAAAGTCACACCAATCACGGTTATCACTAAGCCTAAATGGGCTAACTGCATACCATAATAACTACGCGACAAACGTAATAAACCTGCGCCAAAACCTTGTTTGGCCGTTTTGGCTTTTAGGTACATATCACGCGCAATAGATAACACCACCCAACTACATAAGCTCAAACTCAAGGCGACTTTAATAGGTGCAGTGCCAAAAACAAATAACGGTAACGCAACGCCTAAAGCCACACTCGCTACAGCCACTTTCCATAACGGTAAAAAGGCATTGAGTTGATGACGCTTCCAATTGGTTAAAGAGCCTAAACCTAAAAACACCAACAATACCAACGTGATTGGCACAAATAAGGCGTTAAAATACGGCGCACCAACCGAAATTTTTCCTAAATTAAAGGCATCAGCTATTAGCGGAAATAAAGTACCAAGCAAAACCACAGTGGTTGCAGTAATCAATAACAAATTATTAACTAACAAAAAGGACTCGCGTGATAACCATGCGTAACGACTTTCGCTATTTAAACGGTCGGCACGCAAAGCAAACAACAATAAAGATGCACCAATAACCACCGTTAAAATCCCCAAAACAAACATGCCACGGGCAGGGTCAGAAGCAAAAGCATGAACCGAGGTTAGTACGCCAGAACGCACTAAAAATGTGCCTAATAAACTTAAAGCAAAGGCAATAATAGCTAGCATGACCGTCCATGCTTTAAATACACCGCGTTTTTCGCTCACGGCTAAAGAATGTAGCAAGGCTGTTCCTGCTAACCACGGCATAAAAGACGCGTTTTCTACAGGATCCCAAAACCACCAACCACCCCAACCGAGTTCGTAATAAGCCCACCACGAACCTAAAGCAATACCCACCGCCAAAAAGCACCATGCGGCTAACGCCCAAGGCCGTGACCATCTGGCCCATGCGGAGTCTAAACGTCCGCCCATTAAACCTGCCATTGCAAAGGCAAAAGGCACAGTAAAGCCCACATAACCCATGTACAACATTGGCGGATGAATAATTAAACCAATATCTTGTAATAAAGGATTGAGGTCTGCCCCATCCATTGGAAAATCGGGCAGCAAATAATTAAACGGATTAGAGGTAATCACCACAAAAGAAATTAATGCAACGCTGACCATACCCATAATAGCCAAAACACGGGCAATCATTTCACGGGGTAAATTTTGACTAAATAAGGCAACAGCCGCCGACCACCACGACAACACCAAAACCCATAATAATAATGAGCCTTCGTGGCCGCCCCACACCGCCGAAATTTTATAATAATAAGGCAGTAAACTATTGGACTGACGCGCCACATAATCGAGGCTAAAATCATTTTGCAAAAAAGCGGTTGTTAGGCTAACAAAAGCCAAACTCAAACAAAAGGCTTGTAAAAATGCCGCAGAGCGTGCGGTACGTTGAAAAGGCACTGAGCCTGTATATAAGCCATACAGAGGCAAAGTAGCTTGTAATACTGCCATTACCAGCCCAAGAATTAACGCAAAATGACCTAATTCTGCAATCATGGCAAACACACTCTAAGGGATTAAAACAGGGCGCATGATACTCACTCAAGCTGTAATGTCTAGACCATTATGGTTATGATTTAGCGCATAGCAGTATTTGTTTGGCTCAGTAATGGCTCAGCAAAGCTATAATAAATGATGATTTGGACTACGATGAGAGTTCAGAGCTAGGACGAACGCCTAAATCGTGTAGGGCATCTAACATGGCGGCTAATAATCCGTCGCGGTCGCCNNAAATAGTCACGAGCCGTCATATTGCTTTGATGCGCTTGCAAATGCGCGGTTACAAAAGGCAAGGCTTGGCGCAAATAACCCTTTCTAATAAAGTACAAACGCGCAAAATATGGGCGCAAGGTACGTCTGGTTGCGGCGAGTTTGTTTTCTAAACGCTCAAAAAGTAAATGTTTTTCGGGCGAGGCCAAACGAAACACAAAATACGATTGAATCAGTTGATGAATATCCTGACTTTTAACCGCCTCTGCCATCACGGCAGCTAATTCAGTTTCATAGGCAATTAAGACGTGCAAAATAAGTTCGTCTTTACTTTGAAAATGCTTATAAATCGTCCCTTTAGCAATACCGACACGCTCGGCAATCATTTCGATGGTAATAGCCTCATCACCCGAATCTAACAATAAATGCTCAGTCGCATCCAAAATGGCTTGTTCACGGGCTTTAAAGGCGGCAGCTCGGGTCATACTAAAACGCCAAATAATTGTCCAAAATTGCGTGTCGTGATGGCAGCAATCTCTGCCAACGACAATCCTTTGATATCTGCCACCGCTTGAGCCACCGCAGGCAAATAACGCGGCTCATTTTTTTTGCCACGATACGGTACAGGAGCCAAATAAGGCGAATCTGTTTCGATTAATAATCTATCTAAAGGGATTTTTTTAGCGACCTCTTTTAAATCTTTGGCATTAGCAAAACTCACAATGCCCGACAAAGAAATATAAAAGCCTAAATCTAAAGCCGCTTTGGCGGTATCCCAATCTTCGGTAAAACAATGTAATACGCCCTGCTGCGCTTTATGCTCACGTAATAAGGCAATGGTATCGGCACGTGCGTCACGGGTATGCACAATCAGCGGTTTGCCACTTTGATTACTAGCTAAAATATGGCTAATAAAACTTTGTTGCTGACCTGCTGCAAGCTCAGGATGATAATAATAATCCAAGCCCGTTTCGCCAATGGCGACCACTTTGGGATGCTTTGCTAAGTCACATAGCTGCGCCACCGTCACCTCATCTATAGGGGCAACATCAGAGGGATGCACACCGACCGACAAACTAATATCACTATTGGCTTCGGCAATTGCTATTAGCGTTGGCACATCGGCTAAATCTACACAGACCGTTAAAAAATGCTGCACACCTTGTTCTCGTGCAGCGTGCAAAGCCATATCAAGCTGCCCTTGGTATGGTTCTAAATGTAAACGGTCTAAATGGCAATGTGAGTCAATAAACATAAATCAATCTTATAAAGTAAATGTGGGTTTATCTGATTGTAATGCGCCACCTAATTGAGCTTCTACTTTACGGCGAATCGCATCACCTTCTATGCCAAGCAATGCCAATGCAAAACCTGCGGGGCGATGGCCTTGAGTACGATGATTTATCCAAACCACTTTAGAGGTTAAAGGCATTCTTTCGGCATCATCGGGCAAAATAATCACCGCAAACAACTCATCACCCAATTTAGGTACTTTGGCAGTAGGAAAAAACAGACCACCGCCTTTAATAAAGGGCATATAACTGGCATAAAGCTGGCCTTTATCTTTAAATTGCAAGGTTTGAATCCCTGCACCACGTGGTAATCCCATAATCTTTACCCTTCTTGTTTAGCGTTTATTTGCAAATGACAACCACAGATTGTCGAGTAATAAAGCCGTTTGAATATTAGCAGCTATCAAATGATAGGCATTTAAGCATTGTTGTTGTTGAGCCAATATCTGTGTGATACTGCTTATATTGGCAATAGCACTGATTATAGGCAATAAATCGCTATTTTTAATAGCATGGTTTTGATTGAGTTTAACTAATAATACGTCAGCTAACACTAATTGAATCGCATTTAACACATCTTCGGGTTTAAGTTGCTTATGCCACTGTTGCGAAATCTGCAAAGCACTGTGCTTTTTTTGCATTACATCTAACATATTTTGTGCCAAAGCTTTGCGTGCCAAAAACCACGGTGCGTCTTGCAAGGCCAAAGCGGCTAACGGTGCGCCCTCACTTAAAGCTAGTAATAACTCGGTATCTATTGATGTTTTAAGTTGTGTTTGTAACCATGCTTGCGCTTGTGCTTTTTCGGGTACGGCTAAGCTTAATTGTTGGCAGCGACTTCTAATGGTCGGCAATAACATTAAAGGCTGCTCTGTGATGAGCATAATTACCGTATTTGCCCCTGCCTCTTCTAAGGTTTTAAGCAAACTATTAGCTGCATTAACATTCAAATTTTCGGCACGATGAATAATCGCCACCCGATAACCATTTAACTGCGCCGATTTATTTAAAAATTCGACTAATTGACGTACTTGGTCAACTTTAATCACTTGACTGGTTTTACCTGTTTTTTCGTCAGTTATTTGCTCTAATAATCGATAATCAGGATGACTTTGCGCCAACCACAATTGGCAGCTTTTACACGCCCCACACGCCCCTTGTTCGCTTGGTTGATGACACAAAAGCCATGCACTGACTTGCTGACTAAACTCAAAAAGCCCTACACCATGTACACCACTTAAAATAAAAGCATGAGCCAAAGACTGCCTCGCACGACTTTGTTGCAATAACTGCCACGTTTGCTGTTGCCAAGGATACAAGGTAAAAAGATGACTCATAAGGTTCTAATAGCCACAAAATGACTTAATACGGCTTTGAGTTGAGCTTGCACTTGCTCTAGTGGTACATTGGCATCAATACGTCTGTAGCGTTGTGGATAGCTTTGGGCGCGTTGCTGATATACCGCACGTACTTTATCAAAAAAGGCTACTTTTTCTTGTTCAAAACGGTCAAGCTCGTGTCTTGCTGCGGCACGTTGCAAACCAATTTCTACAGGCGCATCTAACCACAAGGTTAACGTAGGCTGTAAAGTACCTTGCACTAAGGTTTCTAATTGAGCAATCTCATTCATGGGCAAACCACGACCACCGCCTTGATAAGCATAACTAGCATCGGTAAAACGATCACACAAAACCCATTTTTTGGCCGCCAAAGCAGGTTTAATGACTTGCTCTAAATGTTGAGCGCGTGCCGCAAACATTAATAATAATTCGGTGTGATGTGCCATTTTTTCGTTATCTTTAGTTAGTAATAAATGACGAATTTTTTCGGCCAAGGGGGTGCCACCGGGCTCGCGGGTAGTAATAAACGGCACATAATGCTCGGTTAAATAGGCTTGAATATAGGCCAAGGCTGTGCTTTTACCTACGCCTTCGGTGCCTTCTAAGGTAATAAATGCAGGCATATTACTTTCCTTTTCGCGCTTGTAAATAATCAGCAACGGCTTGATTGTGTTGAGCTAAATTAGCACTAAAATTATGCATACCACTGCCATCGCCTCTAGCCACAAAATAAATATTATCATTTATAAGCGGATTTAATGCTGCTTTAATGGCTTCTTTACTAGGTAATGCAATAGGTGTTGGCGGCAATCCATTGATTTTATAAGTATTATACGGTGTATAGGCCAATAAGTCTGCTTTACGAATATTGCCATCATAGTTATCGCCTATGCCATAAATAACCGTAGGGTCGGTTTGCAGACGCATACCTAATTGTAAACGCTTAATAAAAACCCCTGCAATTTGTGGCCGTTCAACGGCTGCGCCTGTTTCTTTTTCTACAATCGAGGCCATAATTAGTGCCTCGTACGGTGTTTTATAGGGCAAATTATCGGCGCGAGTTTGCCATGCTTGCTGTAAAATCTTTTGCTGTTGCGCGTACAAATGTTTTAGCACTTTAACATCAGTTTCGTTTAGTGCAAAAATATAGGTATCTGGCGCAAATAAGCCTTCGGGGTGAGTTTCTGTTAGCTCTAAAATTTGCAACACTTCTTGGGGTGTTTTATCTTGCAAGCTATGTTTAATACGCTCATCAGCCGCTAACTGTGCCAACAACTGCTTAAAGTTTGTGCCTTCTATCACGGTGATTTTAGTCATCATCAAACCATCACCATTAATTAACTGGCTTAATAACTTAACTAAAGAAATTGGCTCTTTAAATAAATAAGTACCCATTTGTAAGGGCTTAGCTTTACTGACTTTTAAATATAGCTTTGCTAAAAACAAATTTTTAATGACACCATCTTGATTCATTTTTGCTAAAACTTGGCTATAGTTTTGGCCACGCTCAACCTGCAAAGTATAGCCTTTATCGCCCAAATCTAACTGACGTTGTAAACTCCAATATACCCAAGCTACCATCATTAGCATAATTAAAAAAAGACTCAACACTAACACCACTTTTTTATTAGGATGAGGCACTTCATTGCTTTTAGGGGTAGGCTTTGTTTTGGGTTTTACTCGCGTTGCACCTGTTGCTTTTGCTCTAGGTTTTTTAATACCCGTTTTGCTGGTGGCAGATGGTTTTTTAGTTGTTTTTTTAGGTGCTGTAGGTTCAGACATGATAAAGGTTTGCTTGTAAATGTTGAGTCAAGGGAGTGTTAGCCCATATTGTGCCTTGAATTTGTGTGACTGGCCAAATGCCATACATACTATTACAAAAAAAGACCTCATCGGCGGCTAAAAATTGTGCTGGATATAAATCTTGTATGCAAACCGACCATTTTAAAGCATGGGCTACTTGTAAAATGTGTTCACGCATCACTCCTGCTACACCTGCTTGATGTAAGTCTGGTGTGTATAAAACTGCTTCTTTAATCATAAAAATATTACTAAACACACCCTCTATTACGCGGCCTTGAATATCACAAACTAAAGCTTCTGGATGTGCAAGCTGTGCTAATTCTTGGCGTAATAACACTTGCTCTAAACGATTAAGATGTTTCATGCCTGCTAATAACGGGCTACATCCCAAACGCTGTTGTAAAAAATCGCTGTTAATCCCTAACTGATAGCTTTCGGAATGAGATGATGTTTGATAGGCATAAAAATAACACTGTGGCTCTGCCTGAGTGTCTGGCAAATAACCACGGCCACCACGACCACGAGTAATGATAATTTTAGCAGTACAATGTGGATGATGTGCAATGAACATTGCAAAATCGCTTTGCCATTGCATCATATTTGTTAACGAAATTGCTAAACGCTGACAGCCTAAAATGAGTCGTTGCCAATGCAAATCAAGTAGTTTTACTGCCCCATCTTGCACCAATATTGTGCTAAAAAGTCCATCACCATAGGCAAAAGCACGCTCTTGTACATCTAAGCAGTTGATAACATTACCGTTTAGCCAAGTGGCTATTAGCATATATTCATTCCTTAAGCCAATTCTGCAATAAATTAAACCAAAAAATTAAGTTATTTACATAACACTATGTTTTGTAAAGATTTTTACAATTAGACAAAAACATTATATTGACGTTAACATAGCACTAGGATTTACTCCAACTTGAGAAAAGAAAACAGCAAGCACACCTTGTCTCACTCTTTTAACGAATTGATTAATGTTTGGCAACCTATATCGGTCTTACATCTTAGGAAGAGATTTTTGAGGCAACAACAATGATGATAACTATACCTAAAACTCACGCTGTCCAAACGATGATTCCTCCTGCCTTAGATATACCTACAGAGCTTAGCACAACTAATTTAGAGTTACGCTTATTGCCTTATTGGTGTGGCGTTAAGCATTTTCGTACTGCTCATTTAGCACAACAAGCCACGCCTCAAGACTATTATTGGCATATTGTACGCAACAATCAAAATCCTACCGTTGTGGGCGGCAAAATTGTAAGTTTTCACTCACGCTCTGATATGTATTTTTCGCGCCTCCCGCTCTACACTCAACATAAAATGTGGTTTAACTTTGGCACACATCATCAATTGTATTTACAAAGTGGTAACTCACATTTTTAGCCACCATTAGCATCTTCTTCTTTTGTAGCATTGTCATATAAGTACAAAGCCCCTTAATCTTTATTAAATTTTAGGAGGCTTTACATGTGAATCACTCTATTCAGCTACGCGAACAATTTTTAGTTCATCGCCCACTTGCCGACGTATTTAATTATTTAAGTGATTTTTCTACTATTGCAGA
>DDBM01000256.1 GCA_002333125.1 Moraxellaceae bacterium UBA2032
ACATCACACCAAGGTGTTATCTACTCTTCAAGCACCTGCAAAATTGTCTGAACAATTTTTTCTCCCCCAATAGCTGAAGGTTCTATAGGGTTGGCATAATCTTCGGGGTTACAGCACACCGAACGCAAATCTATTACTTTTAATTTTCTTTCAGCGGCTAATCTAATAATCACATCGTTATAAAGCGCAATCGCAACCCGAACACATTGCTGATAAAACTGATCAGGAAAATTGCCGTTATAAATGGTGCATACAACCAGTGGTAATTTGAATGCGAGGCAATCATCTAAAACTTTTTTGTATGCAAGCTCAAAATTCTGGGTGACAGTGGCGAGTGCAAACAACGCTTCGGCACAGTCTTTAACAGGCAAATTAAAAATCTCAATTTGATTTAACGCGTCATTACCACCAATGCTTAAAATTAAATGTGTTGCATCGGACGGGATTTTTGATTGTTGATAAGGCATTTCATGAGTTGTTGCGCCATCAACAGCAAGGCAAGTGCTTTTCCAGCCTGTAGGAATAGCTGACTGGAGCTGTGAGCCTACTTCAGGGTCATTTCCTATATATGGCGCGTTGTCAAAAATAGAATCACCCAATAAAACGACATGTTTCATGCTGTGTTACCTAAATTATAATTTATTAAGATTCACTATTATCTTTACTGTTACGACAAAGCATGTCGTATAGAGATGTTTAATTACGATTTTTATAGCAGCAACAAACATGAGGAATAAAAATCATGAGCCAGATTACAATCAAAGATAGGCACTTTCGTATTNNGATGAAAGTTTTTGTGTACGGCACGCTGCTAAAAGGAATGGTGCGTGCCAATGTATTATCTACAGCACGACTTCTTGATCATGGCTTTATACAGGCCTCGTTGCATGATTTAGGTGATTATCCCAGTATAAGCTCATCAAACGACTCGCAAGTTTTTGGTGAAATCTACGAAATTGACGCAGAAATACTGAGTATCTTGGATAAGATTGAGGGCTTTAGCCCAAAAAACGTGCAGCAATCCCTTTATATACGCAGGCAGGTTGTGGTTAAGGGGATTACTATGAATTGTAACCATGACGCATGGACTTACTTTTTTAACGGTGACTTAAGCAATAAAAACATCATTACTAGCGGTGACTATCGACGCTATATGCAAGAGTTGTCACGAGCATCATTTTGGTATATTGCTTATGGAAGTAATATGGAGATTGCGCGCTTAGAACAACGAATAGGCAAACCGAAAGACAGTGTAGCCATCATGCTAGATGGCTATAAATTAACATTTAACAAAAGGGATGGTAATGGTGATGTGTACGCTAATTTAATGTGTCATCTAGAGGCAAAAACACCCGCCGTTGCTTGGTGTATTGATGCAGAACAATTAGCAAAACTGGATTATTTTGAGGGTACACCATTGCATTATTTGCGTATTGGTTTTGCATTTCAACACCCAACAGAAGGTGCGAGTCTTGGACAGTGCTATCTAGCTAATCCTAAAAAGCTAGTAAAAGAGCAAACGCCAAATAGCAATTACCTCCGATTTATTAGCAATGGTTATCAATACTTTGGTTTTGATACTCGTAAACTTTTAAATGATTGGGAGGGAGAAATTTAGGTTGGGCGGTATCGGTATTTATCACGGCAAAGAATTGGTAAACATGGCATCACCAGCCAATTGTGTATCTGATATCTGTTGAAAAAATCGCTTACTTTTGTTTGCCACTTCGGTTTAATTAGACTTTAAATTTACGGTAATTGGCTCTGTTTGAATGTTTTTGAAAATGCCCTAACTCGGCACTCAACGCAGACAACAACCCAGCTGCTTACAGTGGCTCTTATTATATTTTTGGCAACTTGCTCATGCTTACGTTGTTACAGGTTAGTGCGGTAGTTTGCCGTCAGGAGGATGAACAGGTGGAGAAAAAACTGATCTTTGATCCAGTGAATAGAATGCTTTACGACTCACGTGGGCAGACTCTAAAGCATGTGAGTTGCCCAAGGCTGAAGTCTTGGGAGAAGCTCGTTCAGGAGGGAAGCAGTGAAGAAAAGCAGCGATTTTGCGACTCATGTGACAGAGCAGTGCTTGATACGGAACAAATGACACCCACAGAAATCATCCAAACAGTTTATGACGATCCAGATGTGTGTTTTCGTATTCAGCTTGGCCAAAATAACATTGAAATAAAGGTGCTTCATGACTAGTCATAAAAAAGGTCGAGAACTTCGTGTAATTCACACCGCCAGAACAGAGAGTGAGATTAACAAGGCTGCCCGCGATGGCTACTTTCCACTCGTGAAAAAGGTTTCGCCTTCTCCAGAAATTCGTTCAAAGTTTGCCGTCTACCAGAATCCAGAAACTGGCGAAATTTCCGTTACTGGTGACTACAGGAGTAGGATGGTAAATAGAGGTACAGGCTTAATTGAGGTTATAGGGTTTACTAATTACTATCCTCACAAATTTGCCAGTCCATTTGCGGCTTACCTAATTCCGCCAGATTTACAAATTGGCGAAGTCGTTATCCTAAAGGATCTTATTGAGGATTTGGTGGGAAATCGGTGGAACCAAGGGGATGTATATCGCTTAGAATCATGCGAGGCGGAGTGGAACGGCAAAGAATTCATAATTCATTACGATGAGTCGAAGGTTAGCAGTATTGTTGGATAAAGATCACCAGTGGCAGCGGCATGTATAGCATTGCCACCAGTGAACATTTTGATATTTATACCAATCTGTAAAAATAAGTTATCATGGGTAGCCTGTGTGAAGTGCAACGCAACACGGGATTATTTGCCTTAAGACATTTTTTTCCTGTATTTTGCTACGCTCCATACAGGCTACAAAAATTTAACTTAATTCTGAAGAATGGTATTATTACTCGCAGTATTGAGCCATAAACTGTTGTGTGATTTTTTTAAGCCGCTCATCTAAGATTGAATAGACTGTATTTTTAATGTCTAATGGCACTCCACCATAAAAACTTTGTGCGATTCCGCCAGCAATACAGGCAATAGTATCGGAGTCACCCCCTAAAGAAATTGCCGTACGAATTGCATCCTCAAAGTTTGTTGAGTCCAAAAAAGCCCGAATAGCTTGTGGAACTGAACCTTGAGACGACACATCAAATGTGTAGCTTGGTCTAATATCATCCACATGCCTGCTCAAGTCATAACCAAACTGAGTTTCAATATAGTGACGTATTTCTTCTTTTGTCTTTCCAGTACGGGCTAAAAAAATCGCGGCTGCTACAGATTGCGCCCCTTTAATACCTTCTGGATGGTTATGTGTAATCGCCGTGAATTCTTCTGCCTTTTCTAAAACGGTGTTCAAATCATCAAATGCATAGCCAACAGGACTAATTCGCATGGCAGCCCCATTACCCCAGCTATTGTATGGCTCGGAATGTTCGCTGTTTGCCCATTTTTTGAAACTGCCTCCATACCCCACATTAGGATACCAATGATAGAATTTTTTGAGGTTTTTTATGTATGGCGTGCCTGTAAGCAACGTGTCAGCTAACGCAATAGTCAAAACCGAGTCATCGGTGTAGGTACATTCATTAGTAAAAAGTGGAAACTCTTTTGACTTGAGGTTGTGCCACTCGTACACCGAGCCTATGATATCGCCTGAAATTGCACCAATCATGTTTTTTCTCCCCAAAAGCGTACAAACAAGAAATTAATTAAAATTAAAGTGCTATTTATACTGTTTAGCTGCTAACAACAGCCGCTTACGTATATTTTCACGCAGCCAGCTTGGCTGCAAAACTTCAACCGCCTCGGCTTGCGATAGCAGCCACCACTCCAACTGAACGGTATGAGTGACACTTGCCTTAATAATAGGTTGTTCGTTAAGGCTTGAGATCGTTTGACACAGCGATAATGGCGTTTCTTCTAGTATCTTTTTAAGCCAATCACTCACGCGAATTTCCAAATCAATATTGTCACCATTGCCAAAATGTAAAGCCCCGGCCTTAATATAAGCATCAATATTAAACTCTGTTGGAATCTGTACTATTTTGTCTATAAGCTCTGCTTGCTCGATACGATGTAAAGCAAAAATTCGTACATCGGAATAGTCTGCAACGGTGGCAACTAAATAACTTACTAAGCCACGTTGTACCAAAGCTAAAGGATGCAGTCTCATCATTTTGCCCAAAGGGTTTCCTGCTGAGTGATAATTAACTTCTATTTGCTGATTATTAAGCAAAGCTTGCTGAACCGCTTC
>DDBM01000258.1:0-321 GCA_002333125.1 Moraxellaceae bacterium UBA2032
TGGTGCGTTTGGTTAAAAAAGATGGCTTGTGGGTTGCTGAGCGTCAAATACGCGCCTCCGATTTGCCTGATAATTTAGGGGCAACCAATAACCCTGAATGGAAAACAGTGGCTATTGACGAAACCAACAATCAATTAGTGTTGCCTAATGGTTCTATTGGTACACGTTGGGGCGAAAAAGGTAAGTGGAATTTAGAAGAAAAAGCCTTATCAGGCGAAAACACTAAATTACGTTTATCGCTTAAAGGTCATCCACAACAAGAAGTAGTTGCTGTTGGCTTTCCTTATTTTGGTAATGTGCCTCACGAGCATTTTGTACATA
>DDBM01000258.1:340-9898 GCA_002333125.1 Moraxellaceae bacterium UBA2032
TCACTGGTATTCCACGTGCGCAAGTCATTCAATTAGCACGTGAGTTTTCTGAAACTGCCGCCCTGACCGAAGGTCGTGCCATGGTGATTGTGGGTGCAGGTTTAAACCACTGGTATCACATGGATATGATTTATCGCAGTATTATCAACTTGTTGGTAATGTGTGGTTGTGTCGGTAAATCGGGTGGTGGTTGGGCGCATTATGTGGGTCAAGAAAAACTACGTCCTCAAACAGGTTGGGCTCCATTAGCCTTTGGTACAGACTGGGTACGCCCACCGCGTCAAATGAACGGCACTTCGTTCTTTTATGCGCATACCAATCAATGGCGTTACGAAAAAGTCCAAGTGAGCGAGATTTTATCGCCCTTAGCCAATGATGATGATTGGAAAAACACCAGTTTAATTGACTGTAATGTGCGTGCTGAGCGTATGGGGTGGTTGCCTTCTGCGCCACAACTTAATCTTAATCCTCTAACTATCAAGGCATTAGCCGATAAAGCAGGACGTAATATTCCTGATTATGTGACCAGCGCACTCAAGCTGGGTACCATTTCGATGTCGTGCGAAGACCCCGACAACCCCGTTAATTGGCCGCGTAATATGTTTATTTGGCGTTCCAATTTNNACCACCTGTTTGTATTCGGATATTGTGTTGCCTACTGCCACTTGGTACGAAAAACACGACTTAAATACCTCCGATATGCACCCCTTTATTCATCCTTTATCGGCGGCGGTTGACCCTGCATGGGAATCACGCACCGACTGGGAAATTTATAAAGGTATCGCCAAAAACTTCTCTAAATTATGTGTAGGGCATTTAGGGGTCGAAACTGATGTAGTGCTAAATCCGATTCAGCACGATACGCCTTCAGAGTTAGCTCAAGCCTTAGATGTTAAAGAGTGGCGCAAAGGTCATTGTGAACCTGTTGCGGGTGTTACATTACCTAGTATTGTAAGTGTAGAGCGTGATTATCCTAATACCTATGCGCGTTTTACCTCAATTGGCCCCTTGTTAGAAAAATTGGGCAATGGCGGTAAAGGCATTAATTGGGATACCAAAAAAGAGCTAAAACTCTTAGCCGAGCTTAATTACACCGTTGCCGATGGCGCAGCCAAAGGCCAGCCGCGTTTAGATACGGCAATTGATGCTGCCGAGATGATTTTGTCTTTAGCTCCCGAAACTAATGGCCATGTTGCGGTTAAAGCATGGGCAGCGTTGTCGGAGTTTACAGGCCGTGACCATAGTCATTTGGCCGTACCGCGTGAAGATGACCAAATTCGTTACCGTGATGTGCAGGCACAGCCTCGTAAAATTATTTCGTCACCTACATGGTCAGGTATTGAGTCCGAACACGTCAGTTATAACGCAGGTTATACCAACGTCCATGAGTTAATCCCATGGCGTACATTGAGTGGTCGTCAGCAGTTGTATCAAGACCATCCATGGATGCGTGCTTTTGGTGAAGAATTGTGTGTGTATAAGCCACCTATTGACTTAAAAACCACCAAACCTGCGTTGGCGCAATACAGTGATGATCGCAAACAAGTCGAGCTAAATTGGATTACACCACATCAAAAATGGGGTATTCACTCTACCTATACCGACAACCTGATTATGCTGACCTTGTCACGCGGTGGGCCTATTGTTTGGGTAAGCGAAATTGACGCTAAAAAAGTCGGGATTATTGATAACGATTGGGTTGAAGTTTATAACGTCAACGGCACGTTAACAGCACGGGCGGTTGTTTCGCAGCGTATCCCCGAAGGCGCGATTTTTATGTATCACGCCCAAGAAAAGCTGGTCAACATTCCACTCTCTGAAATCACTCAAAAACGTGGTGGTATCCATAACTCGGTTACCCGTACTGTCACCAAACCTACTCATATGATTGGTGGTTATGCCCAATTGTCTTATGGCTTTAACTATTATGGTACTGTGGGCTCTAACCGTGACGAGTTTGTTATTTTACGCAAAATGAACAAAATCGAATGGGGTAATGAGGGTGATTTGGCGAGTCGTCAGGCGAAGGAGTCAAAATAATGAAAGTACGTGCACAAATAGGCATGGTGTTAAACCTCGATAAATGTATCGGTTGCCACACCTGTTCGGTGACTTGTAAAAACGTATGGACTTCACGCCAAGGCATGGAGTACGCATGGTTTAACAACGTCGAATCTAAACCCGGTATTGGTTATCCCGATGATTGGGAAAACCAAGAGCGTTGGAATGGTGGTTGGGAGCGTCTGTCTAATGGCAGTATTCGTCCTAAAATGGGTGCAAAATGGCGTGTATTAGCCAATATTTTTGCTAACCCAGACTTGCCACAGATTGACGATTATTACGAACCGTTTACCTTTGACTATACCCATTTACAGCAAGCACCTGATTCTAAAGTTCCACCAGTTGCCCGCCCTGTTTCTGTTATTACAGGCAAGGTGATGGACAAAATCGAAAAAGGGCCTAACTGGGAAGAAATTTTAGGTGGTGAGTTTAGTAAACGCTCTGCGGATTATAACTTTCAAAATATCCAAAAAGAGATGTATGGTGAGTTTGAAAACACCTTTATGATGTATTTGCCGCGTTTATGTGAGCATTGCTTAAACCCTGCTTGTGCGGCAAGCTGTCCTAGTGGTGCGATTTACAAACGCGAAGAAGATGGCATTGTGTTGATTGACCAAGACAAATGCCGTGGCTGGCGTATGTGTGTCTCGGCGTGTCCGTATAAAAAAATCTACTTTAACTGGGAATCGGGCAAATCAGAAAAGTGTACCTTTTGTTATCCACGTATTGAGCAGGGCGAACCCACTGTTTGCTCCGAAACTTGTGTAGGTCGTATTCGTTACCTTGGTGTCTTGTTATACGATGCTGACAGAATTCAAGAAGCTGCCAGCACACCAGATGAAGGCGATTTATATCAAGCTCAGTTAGATATATTTTTAGACCCTAATGACCCAGAAGTGATTGCCGCTGCGCGTGAAGAAGGTATCCATGATTCATGGATGGAAGCCGCACGTCGTTCACCTGTGTACAAAATGGCGATTGACTGGAAAATTGCCTTTCCATTACATCCTGAATACCGCACTTTACCAATGGTATGGTATGTACCACCTTTATCACCGATTCAAAATGCACATGCTAAAGGTCAAATGGGCAGCAATGGCGTAATTCCTGATGTGTCCTCGTTACGTATTCCTTTACGTTATTTAGCCAACCTATTAACTGGAGGCAACGAAGCACCTGTTAAATTGGCTTTAGAACGTATGTTAGCGATGCGTGTTTATAAGCGTGAACAACAACTTCATGCACGTAACAACCCTGTGGTATTACGTCAAACAGGTTTAACCGAAGCCATGGTCGAAGAGATGTATCGCTACTTAGCGATTGCCAACTACGAAGACCGTTACGTTATTCCTAGTTCGCATCGTGAATATGCAGGCCGCGCCTTTGATATTCGCTCAAGTTGTGGCTTTAGCTTTGGTAATGGCTGCTCTACTGGCGAGAACAAAGTCGATTTATTTGGCAAACAACGCAAAGCTAATTTGTGGGGAGGTACACATGAGTAGTCCTAATTTAGTGTTTAAAGCACTGAGTCATTTATTGACTTACCCCAATGATGTTATGCGTAAACAATTGCCCGATGTGCGTGATATCTTGCGTGAAGAAAGACGTTTATCTGAGCCTACCCGTCGTGCTTTATTGGGTTTTTCTGAAGACTTAGAGGCAGGTGATGGTTGGGACGTACAAGAAACTTACGTCACCTTATTTGACCGTACACGCTCATTATCGTTACATCTTTTTGAGCACGTACATGGTGAATCACGCGAAAGAGGTCAAGCCATGGTTGACCTCATCGAACTCTACGAAAAACAAGGCTTAGCATTAGAAGGTAGCCAAGAGTTACCTGATTATATCCCGTTGTTTTTAGAGTTTTTATCGGTGTATGACACCGAAGCCGAAGCCTTGGCCTTACTTAATGAACCTTTGCACGTGTTGCAGGCATTAGGGGCGCGTTTACGCCAACATGACTCGGCTTATGGCTTGGTATTTACCGCCATTGAAGAATTAGTCGGTGTGCGTCCATTAATTGCCACGCAAGCACCCGAAGAAGTTGACATAGACCAAGAGTGGCAAGAAGCCGAAGTGCGCTTTTTAGATGCAGGTGCACCGTCTGCTTCTTGTCGTCCACAAACTGCCGCCATGAGGGGTGAATAGTATGGAAAACTTAGCACAATGGTTTAATACCATATTATTTGGTATTTACCCTTATATTGCTGTTGGTGTTTTTTTGGTTGCTTGTGTAATTCGCTTTGACCGCGAGCAATACACGTGGAAAGCCAGTTCCTCACAACTATTGGATAAAAGCAGTTTGCGCTTAGGCAGCAACCTGTTTCATATCGGTGTGTTATTTATCATCATGGGTCATTTGGTCGGTTTATTAACACCAACCAGTATTTATACCCATGTGATTACTGTGCCTCAAAAACAACTTTTAGCGATGATTGCAGGCGGTATTTTTGGGGTGTTGTGTTTTACAGGTTTGTTATTGCTAATTACACGCCGTTTAAATAATCCACGTTTACGTGCCACGACTCGTTTTTCGGATTGGTTAGTGTTGTGGATGTTGTTTATTCAAGTGTCTTTAGGTTTAAGCACCTTGTTTGTGTCGGCACAACATTTAGATGGCGGCAGTATGCTTAATTTGTCGCATTGGGCGCAGCATGTTGTCACCTTTCAACCTAATGCCGCTGATTTTCTTTTAAACGAACATTGGCTCTTTAAAGTGCATATTTGGTTAGGATTGTCACTCTTTTTGGTTGCTCCTTTTACTCGTCTAGTACATGTGCTTAGTGCGCCAATTAAGTATTTATTTAGACCTTATCAGGTAGTACGTAGTCGTTTTAGTCGTTAGGAGTCAAAGTAATGAATCAAGATATTTATGTGAATCATAAGCTTATTCCCGAAGAGATGATTGGCCAAGAAATGCAATACCACCCTGCACAAAGCAAGCAGGAGGCATGGCAAAAGGCGGCCGAAGCCTTGGTATTGCGTGAGCTACTGTTGCAAGAAGCCTATAAGCAAAAGGTAGCAGGGGTTGATAATGACGAAGCCCAATTAATTGATGATTTGTTAGCGCAAATGATTGTTGTTCCTCCTGCTGAGGATGCCGAATGTTTGGCTTTTTACCAAGCACAAGCGCATCGTTTTGTAGACGAACAAGGCCAAGCCTTGGCTTATGCCGATGTGATGCCGTTAATTAAAATTGAGTTGGCCGCCAGAGCAGGTCGTCAAGCCCTCAATGTTTATCTTACAAGTTTAGTCGCGCAAAGTGATTTAAAAGGCTTGGTGATGGGCAAAGCATGGCTTCCTGTTAGAATGATGAGTTAATTAATAACTAATGTTCGTCCTTCACTTTAGTCTTCTTTTTTAAAAGAGATGATTGAGGTGAGGGAGGTACGTTTTTATACTGGAGATAGCAATGGATTATTTACAAAGTCCCGTAGGTACAATCGCAGCCAATTTACCAGGCTCAACTAGTATTTTTCAAAAATATGGCATTGATTTTTGTTGTGCTGGTAAACAAAAATTAGCCGATGTGGTATCTAAAAAGCAGCTTGATGCGCCCACTATTTTACGCGAGTTGATTGCTTTAGAAAGCAATCCTTGGTTGCAAGAAAAAGACTGGCTCAATATGCCTACGCCTGACTTAGTACATTATATCGTAAGTCATTATCATGAGCGTCATCGCCAGCAACTCCCCGAATTGGTACGTTTAGCGGTTAAAGTAGAGCGAGTGCATGTCAATAACCCCGATTGTCCTCATGGTTTGGCCGCCTTACTCAGCAATATTTTAGATGAGTTACAACAGCATATGCTTAAAGAGGAAGATGTATTATTTCCACTAATTATAGAAGGGCGTTTAGCTCAAGCAGAAATGCCAATTTATGTAATGGAACACGAGCATATAGGGCATGGTGAGCATTTAGAGCGATTATTAGCTTTAACTAATCAAGGTGTGCCACCTCAAGGTGCGTGTAATACATGGCAAGCTTTGTATGTGGGTGTCCGTAGCTTTGCACAAGATATTGTGGAGCATATACACCTAGAAAATAATATTTTGTTTGCCCGTTGTTTGAAAAAGTAAAACGATGTTGCGCAAAAATCCACGTGGTGATTGGCCTCAAGTTGCCGAGAGTGCGTTTATAGACCCAACGGCTATTTTATGCGGCCAAGTGATTGTGGGTGAAAACGTTTTTATTGGACCTTATGCAGTGATTCGTGCTGATGAAGTCAACGACAAAGGTGAAATGGAACCTATAGTCATTGGCGCACATTCTAATATTCAAGATGGCGTGGTAATTCACTCCAAAGCGGGTGGTTTGGTGGTCATAGGGGAGTACACCTCTATTGCCCACCGCTCAATTATTCATGGACCCTGTACCATTGGTAATAGGGTTTTTATTGGGTTTAATTCGGTGGTTTATAACGCCACGATTCACGATGATGTGGTGGTACGTCATAACTGCGTTATTGATAGCCGAGCAATTTTAACGGGTTTATATGTGCCATCGTGCCATAAGGTTAATCACGAAACTGATACGCAATTATTAAGACCCGCCTCCGATTATGCCCATGACTTTTCCGAGAGTGTTGCTAAGGCAAATCATAGTTTAGTACAAGGGTATCGGGCTATTCGTAACGAATTTTAAGGCTTTTATTGAGTCATGCTAGACAATTGGCGTTATTGGTCGTTTTTTGTGTTGTTGTTTTAGGTATGATAGTCCTAAATTAATAACACATGACTTGCGTACTCCATGAGAGTGCGTGCGTAAGCCTTAAAAATGATGGAGAAAACCCCGTGTCTTTTAGTGCGCGATATATCTTGTTAGCAGGTCTATTGGGAATAATGTGTAGTTCGGCGGTGTATGCAGCCAAAGATGATTTAGATGAACTACAAATGAAATTATCCAATCAATGGACCTTAGTAAAAAATGACCGCCTACGAGATATTAAAACCTATGCCCGTTTAGAAAGTGGCAAGCAGTATCGTTCGTTTAAAGCAACGGTAATGATGAAAGACACTCGCCCCGAAACCTTAGTGCGTTTTTTATTAGATTTTGATAATTATCATAAATGGTATTGGCAGGTATTAGAGTCCAGATTACTTAAAAAAGTGTCGCCTACCGAATATTATTTATATTTAGTACATAAAGCGCCCGCAGGCTTGCCCGACCGTGATGTGGTGTTACATGCCACGATTGAGCTACAAAACGCTAACCGTAATTACATTACCTTAAAAGTACAAGCCGAACCCGATTATTTGCCCCTAAAGCCACCTTTGGTGCGTATGATTGCCGAAGATTTGCAGTTTAAATTTACCCCACTAGAAAACGGCGATTTATTTGTAGAATCCGAAGGTTATGTTGATCCTGGTGGCAATGTACCATCATGGGCAGCAAACTTTGTACAACACAGTGCGCCCTATAGCGTGTCTTTAGGCTCGTTACGCATGGTCAAAAAAGCAGAATATGCCCACTCTAAAGAAGCTATTCCTTTTGCGGTGTACGACTACAACGAGTATTTATCTAAGCAATTACGCGGCCAATTAGCACAATAATAATGGAGGAGGGCTTAGGTCATCAGACCTAAGCCTTGCGTTTGAGCTTAGTTGGATTCAGGTGCAGCCTGTCCTTTATGGTAAGTGGTATAAATATAAATGGGGATATTTAACTCACCTAAATGCTGTTGAATTAAAGGATACACTTCATCCCACGACAAACCACCCACGCCTGTTGCCAAACGTGGTAACGCAACACTAGTTACATTTTCGCTAAGCAAAAACTTATGTAACTCACGTAAGGCATGATTTACATTAGGTGTACTGGCCTTGCCTGCTTTTTGGCCGTGATTGTAGGCACCTTCTTGGGTTAATAAATTAACAATAATTTTGCCTTCAGAACTCATCCATGACCAAATTTCGCCCTCTTTAGGGTGTTGAGTTTGGCAATAATGGCGAAAATCTTTGTATAAACTAGGCCATTGTTCACGTAGTGATAAGGCTAAACCTTGACCAAAATCATCATTAGGTGCAACACCATGAGCAATCACTTGAGCGTTACTTAAAAGAATGTCGCCTGTTACTTCAATAATCATAAATCAATATCCTAAAACAATAATCACGCTTAGATAAAACCACATAAAATATATGGTCTATCCTTTGATACTATGCCCTTTTTTAGCTTGCGTCTAGCAATATTTTCTTAGGTTATCTTGTTGTTATATAAGTAAATTTTAGCTTTACTTTGGGCTAAGTTACACTCTTAATAGCATACTATTTTGCTAGGCTTTTACGGTAGGCACTGGGGGTTTGCTCTGTCCAGCGTTTAAAGGCACGGGTAAAATTAGCCATATCAGAGTAGCCCAAATACTCCGAAATATCCTCTAAGCTTTGAGAGGAATCAGCTAATAAATCGAGTGCTTTTTGTTTGCGTGATTCTTCGACTAAATCGCTATAAGTGGCCTCATATTTAGCCAATTGACGCTTAAGGGTACGCTCTGACATATGTAAGCGTTGCGCGACTTGCTCTAAGGTGGCAAAGCCGTTTTTCTCGTCAAACATTAAGGCTTTTACTTGGGCAATAAATGGCTTGTCTAAACCAAAACGCTGTAATTCTTGTTCACACTGAGTCAGCGCAAGTTGACTCGCCACAGGATTGGCCATCACCAAAGGCAAGTCTAAATAGGCACTCGAAAAAATAATCCGATTATGCTGTTTTTTAAAACTTACGGTCGCAGGTAATAAGGGAATTAACGGCTGTAAATAGTCTGGGCAATCAAAGTCAACTTCGGCATGACCTGTTAATACTTGGCCTGTTGCTACAAAACCCATGTGAGCAAACCCAAACATCACCGCCAACACAGCTACATCACGCAAAGGTTGCAAGTTAGTATTGATTTTTAAACATAAGCTGCTGTCTTTTTCACCTTCTTCTACTCGTAGCTCGACTAAGCTGCTAATCATGCCCACAAAACGCTCGGCAATTGTTAGGGCTTCACGCGCATTAGCAGCGGTAAGTGCAGCAAACCCAATAAAACCGTGCATCGAAATTTGCATTTTTTGNNCGTTGTGGTTCAAGCAACATCTCACGGCTTAAACCTAGCCCATGTAACAGTTGTTCGGGTTTTACTTGCCAATTTTCTGCTACATCAACCAATAACAAAGCATAAACACTGGGTAAACTTTGCAAATTTAATGACATTTTGACCTCTAATGATAAAAAAATGGCACCAAAGCACCTNNTTAGGTACTAGCGTTAATATTCCACCACGCCGCTTGGACTTTGAGTTTGCTACCGAGTCTAGCCGTTATTATTATGATAATAACCCTTTTTTAAGCACTTTTTTAACCGCGCTATCATCACTCTTTCCCGAGGGGGAGTCCTTTTTTGTAGAGTCGGTGCGCCATTACCGTGAGCAAATTACTGACCCTACCTTAAAAGCACAAGTGTCTGGTTTTATTGGTCAAGAAGCCATGCACAGTAAAGAGCATCAAGCCTTTAA
>DDBM01000258.1:9953-15525 GCA_002333125.1 Moraxellaceae bacterium UBA2032
GTGGGTAGTTATGCGTTGCGTGCAGGCATAATGGTTCCAACAACAGTTATCTTTTTTGCGGTGGCACTTGCTTTTCATGGCCGTTTATTAGCTGCCGATGGCCAATTGTTTAAGATTCGCCAAAATGCCAGTGCCTTAAAATATTTATGGAATGGCAAAAAAGGTGTGTTTTCGCGTTTATTACCGCAGTATTTAGACTTCTTTAAGCCTAGCTTTCATCCTAAAAACCACGATACCAATGCCTTGTTAGCGCAGTGGAGCAAAATTTTATTTGCGCCCGATGGCATGTTATATGGCCAACTCAAAAACAAAGCCGCTGTGGGTGTGCATTAACCGTTCGACTTCGCTCACTGACCATAGTTTGAGCAATACTGGTTAGCCACGCGTCGTTTAGACTTAAAGGCTTATCATCAGGTTTATGCACCTGTTATACAAGCGGAGGTGGTTACCGCTTAGATAACAAAAGCATAAAACAAAGGCGCAGTAATGCGCCTTTATTTTGAGCAAAATGTCCTCTAATGATAAAAAAATGGCACCAAAGCACCTACTTACCGTACGTTTGTATTGTTAAATTACTTTTATCGAAACATTAATCAATGTAACAGTAGGTGTTGATATGACTACCGCTCTAAATACGCAAACGACAAAAATACCTGTAAAATCTCAAGCTAAGCAAGCCTTAGGCACAACGGTTAACATTCCGCCACGTCGCATGGATTTTAATTTTGATGCCGTTAATGCGCCGCGTTATTTTTATGGTAATGACCCGTTTTTATCGACTTTTTGGGATACCTTTTCTTCATTATTGCCCGAGGGTGAATCGTTTTTTGTTGAGGCAGTGCGTCATTACCGTGAGCAAATTACCGACCCTACCTTAAAAGCTCAAGTATCGGGTTTTATTGGCCAAGAAGCGATGCACAGCAAAGAACATGATGCCTTTAATGCCATGTTACGTGCCAAAGGGTTTCCTGTAGATAAACTCGACCATGATGTTGGCCAGTTATTAAAGTTTGCACAAAAAATATTGCCTCAAAGTATGCAATTAGCGGCTACCGTATGTTTAGAACATTACACAGCCATTATGGCCGAGCAATTATTACGCGATAAAAACCATCAAGCCATGATGCAAGACCCAGAAGCNNACGATTATTTTGTTTGCGGTAATGGCTTATTTTCAAACACGGTTATTGGCGGCAGATGGTCAGTTATTTAACGTACGTCAAAATATCAAAGGCTTTAGGTTTTTGTTTGGCTACAAAAAAGGCTTATTTCCTAAACTTATACCGCAGTTTTTTGATTTTTTTAGAAAAGACTTTCACCCGAGTCAACATGACACCACCGCGTTATTAGAGCAATGGCGTACGTTGTTATTCTCTAAAGACGAAGGTATTTTATATCAACAAGTGAAAAACAAAGCAGCGGTTGGTTTGCATTAANNGCTCAGTCAGCGCAAAAAACGTTCCCTGAGCTTGTCGAAGGGATGGTTTAAAACATCAGCAGCTTCTATGCAATACGTCTTATATTTACGGCTTGTTAAAAAGCTGTGCCGCTAAATACAGTTCGTGTTGTTCGTTGCTGGTTAATACCCATGTTGCAATACGAGAGTTAGACTCAGAAATAATTTGCTTGTTTTGTAGATTTGCCGCTGTGTCTAGCTCCAATCCTAACCATGTTAAATATGAAGCAATTTTTGCTCTAACAATCGCTTGATGCTCACCAATACCACCCGTAAATACTAAAGTCTCTATACCGCCAATAGCAGTGGCTAATGAGCTAATTTCTTGAGCAACACGCCGACAAAAATAATCAATACTAAATTGTGCTTGAGGAGATGCGTCTTGAGTCAATTCGCGCATATCGGAGCTAATGCCCGACAAGCCCAATAATCCAGATTCTTTATACAATAATTGATTAAGCTTGGGTGTTGTCCAGCCTTTATCTAATAAATACAACAAAATGCCTGCATCTAAATGACCACAACGTGTTCCCATCGGTACTCCCTCTAAGGTACTAAAGCCCATACTATTGGCTTGGCTAATACCGTCCAAAACTGCCGTAATACTCGCGCCATTACCCAAATGAGCAATGATTAACTTACTTTTAGCCATCTTAGAATTTAAAGTGAGTAGTTGCCGCATAATTGACTGACACGACAAACCATGAAAACCATAGGCTCTAATACCTTCATTACGCAGCGTTAAAGGCAAGGCATAACAAAAAGATAAAGCAGGCTGCTGACTATGAAAGCTGGTATCAAAGGCGGCAATTTGTATGAGCGCAGGAAGCCGCGCAGCCAGTGCCTCAATCACCGCTAAAGCAGGCGCTTGGTGCAAAGGGCAAAGTGGCGCAAGTTGTTGTAATTGAGCTAAAGTCTCGGGGTTAATAATAACAGGTTGTTGGTAGTGTCCACCATGAACCAATCGATGCGCCACTAGAGGCAATACCTGATATTGTTGACATAAAGCCTGAGCCACAGAACAAGCATCTTCACTTAAAATGCCCACTGATTGCCAATTAAGCAAAGAGCTAGGTAGTTGGCCTGTACAACTGGCATGTTGCTGTTTGATATCAATATTGAGGCTAAACACGCGCTGTTGCTGTTGGTAATACGCTATTTTTAGGCTAGATGAACCCACATTAAAAGTTAAAACAGAAGACATAAAAAAACCGCCTTTGGCCAAAGGCCACCTACCGTAAAATAAACTAGGCCAGTTGTGCAAAAATCCGCTACGCTTAACAACAATTATAATAATTTTTTGTTAAGTATTTTTATGAAGAATATTCATTTATTTAGCTTGTGCTTGTTATTTTTTTGGCTGTGTTGTTCAAGCGCACTGGCACAAACGACTGTTGATATTACTGCTAATAAAGTTGATTTAGCACGTCATTTGTGGGTTTTAGAAGACACAACACAACAACTTACCGTACAGCAAACAATGACCATAACGCAAGGTTGGCAAGCACAGCCACACGAAAAACCCTATTTTGGTTATTCTAAAAGTGCATTTTGGCTACGTGCCGATTTAGCTTCATCTTCATCAAGTAGTGTACAAAATATTCATAAATTACTCGAAATAGCGTATCCGTTATTAGACGATATTCAAGTATATGTGATTAATAATCAAAAGGTTGTAAAACAAATAAGGCTTGGTGATAACTTTGAATTTAGTCAGCGTATTTTGCCACATCGCTTATTTGTAGTGCCGTTAAGCTTTGAGCCACAACAAAATTATCAGCTGTATATTCGTGTTGCTAGTAGCAGTGGTTTACAAGTGCCTGTAGTGTTGTGGTCGTCTTTAGCCTTTACTGAGCATGACCAAAATCGTCAATTATTACTCGGTTGTTTTTATGGCTCATTGATTATTATGATTGCCTATAACTTTTTTATTTGGCTTTCGGTGCGCGAAAAAAGTTATTTGTTTTATGTTTTTTTTGTGATTAGTTTTGGTTTGTTATTGGCTACTATTGACGGCTTTACCTATCAATATTTATGGCCAAACGCTGTATGGTGGAATAATCGCGCTATTGTGGTTATTTTAAATATCACCCTTGCTCTAAGTTTGGCTTTTAGTAAAAATTTTTTACGCACGCGCCAATATAATCCTCAACTTAATCAAGTATTAACAGCGTATATGTCACTGATGTTAGTGATGGCGGCATTATCTTTTTATTTTCCTTACCGTGTCATGATTGTTATTACCTTGCTGTTGTCAGTAGGAACAGCCTTTTTAGTAATAACGACAGGTATTTGTAACTGGCGTGCAGGTAATCGTGCGGCACGTTTTTTTGTGTATTCATGGATGTTATTAGCGGCAATGGTCATTTTATATGATATGAGCCAATTAAATATTATTCCTAAATCGACCTTTACTAATTTGGCGGTTCAATTTGGTGAATGGTGTGAAGTGTTATTGTTATCGTTTGCCTTAGCTGACCGTATTAATATTAGCCGCCTGCAAGAACAAGAAGCCCAAACCTTATTAATGGCCGAAGAACGCCGCGCCAATGCCGAACGCGAACAACATCTACAAACTAAACTTAAAGCCCAAGAAGAAGACATTCGTGCCAAACAAGCCATTAACCAAGCTCAAAGCGAAAGCCGCGCCAAAAGTATGTTTTTGGCCACCATGAGCCACGAAATTAGAACCCCAATGAATGGTGTATTGGGCATGACTGAGCTGTTACAAGCCACCGATTTAAGTCAACAGCAACAACAGTTTGTACACGTTATTCATAGTTCGGGCAGTGCCTTACTTAATATTATCAATGATATTTTAGATTACTCTAAAATCGAAGCCGATAAAATGGACATAGAATCCATCGACATGGATTTAGATAATTTATTGTTAGAATGCGCTTCCATTTTTTCGTTAACCGCCGAACAAAAACGCTTAGAGTTTTTGGCCTCAATAGAGCCAAATACACCCGTTTTTATTCAATCTGACCCAATACGCCTCAAGCAAATTTTGCTTAACTTATTAAGTAACGCCTTTAAATTTACCCATCGTGGCCGTATTAGCTTGCGAGTTCATACCGTTATACAGCCCACACAATCGTATTTACATTTTGAGATTAGTGATACAGGCATAGGAATAGCCGATGAGCAATTAAGTCATTTGTTTGAAGCCTTTAATCAGGCCGATGTGTCAACAACACGTCAATTTGGAGGTACAGGCTTAGGCTTAAGTATTAGCAAACGTTTAGTCGATCTAATGCAAGGCACCATGACGGTTAGCAGTCAATTGGGGCAAGGCACGACCTTTGCGCTTGCGATTCCGTTTCAAACTGCAACCCAAGCCTATATTCATGACCATTTTGTGCCATTAACGGCATTACAAGGGCAGCGAATTTTGTTTGTTGATGACTCGATTGAGTTTACTCAAATTATGACTGAGCAAGCACAAGCATGGGGCATGATAGCTGATGCCGTTCATGATGGAGAACATGCCTTAGCCGTCATGCGTCATGCCGCACAGCAGCAACAGCCTTATGATATTGTGGTGCTTGATATGCGAATGCCTAACATGAGTGGTTTAGATTTAGCCTATCAAATGTCGCAAGATGACACGCTAAAAACCATCAAACGCATTTTGTTAACCACCATGCGGATGACACCAGACAAAGCTGAGTTAGAACGGGCAGGGCTTAACCTTGTGATTCAAAAACCGACTTCTGCCAATAGTTTGCGTGATGCTTTATTAAAATTAATGTGCTGTGAGGAGCAGTATCGTTCTTCTAGTGATAAACGCCAAGATATCACCATGGTGCAGCGCGTTTTACAACATAAGCATTTATTAATTGCCGAAGATAATGCCGTGAATCAAATGGTGATTGTGGGTATGTTAAAACGCTTAGGTATAAGCGCAGAAATTGCCAATCATGGTAAAGAAGCCTTAGCTTTATATCAAAAAAATCCACATTATTATCATTTAGTATTAATGGATTGCGAAATGCCCGAGATGGACGGTTATCAAACCACCCAACACATACGCGCTTGGGAGCATCAGCAAAACTTAGCACCTGTTATTATTGTGGCCTTAACGGCTCATGCCATGCGTGACCAACAACAACG
>DDBM01000200.1:0-7367 GCA_002333125.1 Moraxellaceae bacterium UBA2032
TAAAAAATTGTCCATCGTCTAAGCGATACGCCAATAATTGCCCACCCCAAACGCAGCCACCATCTAAGGCAATAATAGGAGCTTGAGGGCCATTGCCTTCTAAGGCTGCCCAATGACCAAACAAAATACGGGTGTTTTTGATGCTAGGATTAGGCAAGTTAAACCACGGATAATACCCATCAGGTAAGTCATTTAAGCCTTCTTTGTGGCTAAATTCTAATTCACCCGCAAAATCACATAAGCGCATTCGTGTTAAATAATTGGTAATCACACGCCAGCGTTTTGTGCCGCGTAAATGCTCATGCCATAATGCAGGTGAGTTGCCATACATTCCACCTAAAAACTGGTGTAGTTGTTGGTCGTGTTGCAATACTTGCGACACCTCGGCAGACAATACCCTTGCTTGTTTTATCGTCCAACAGGGCGGTATGCCTGCATGAGACAGAATAGCATTTTGATGTGGAATTTCTAAAAATAACGGTTGTGCGCGTAACCAGTTAATGAGTTCTTGGCCATCGGGAGCGGTTAAAATATTGGCGGTGCGGTCTTTTTTCTTAACAGGACTATAACCATAAAAACAGGCAATTAGATGTAAATCGTGATTACCCAATACTACTTTAGCATTGCTGCCCATGGCTTTAACGCGGCGCAATACCCCTAAAGAGTCCGAACCGCGGGCAACGAGGTCTCCTGCAAACCACAGACAGTCGTGTAGAGGATTAAAATCTATAACCACTAATAATTCTTCGAGTGCGTCTGAGCATCCTTGCACATCTCCAATGGCATAATCCGCCATGTTATTCTCACTTAATTAATGGGTCACTAAGCTAGTTAGTAATTAATGCAACATACGTGGCACAGCTAAGCTAAATGCTTTAATCGGTGCTTCAAATACCAAGCCTTGCTCATCCATCATGCCGTAAGAGCCGTGCATACTGCCAACAGGCGTTTTAATAATGGCACCGCTACTGTATTGGTAGGTAGCACCTGCCGCAATATAAGGCTGTTCGCCAATTACACCGTCACCGCGCACTTCTTCGGTACGCGCTTCGCCATCGGTAATTATCCAATGACGTGTTAATAGTTGTGCTTTGTGTGAGCCGTTGTTAGTAATACTAATATGATAAGCAAACACAAAACGACGGTCTGGAGGACTCGACTGCTCGGGTAAATATTCGGCTTTTACTTTTACAATAATATCGTGTTGGCTATTAGACATGTTTATTCAATTGGTTAGTGAGTTGGACAAATTGTTGCACGCTTAAAACTTCGGCGCGTAAACTCGGGTTAATGCCTACCGCTTCAAAATCAGGTGCTTCGGCTAATCCTTTTAAACAGTTGCGTAAGGTTTTACGTCGCTGATTAAATGCAGTGCTAACCACACGCTGAAGTAGGGCTTCATTGTTGCAATTATACGGAGATTTTTGCCAAGGGGTGAGTTTTACCACTGCCGATTGTACTTTAGGCGCAGGATTAAAGGCTTCGGGCGGCACACCTAATAACCAATCGACCTGACAACGATACTGAACCATCACGCTCAAACGGCCATAATCGGCGGTATCGGGTTCTGCACCTAAACGGTCAACTACTTCTTTTTGTAGCATAAACGCCATGTCACTAATCAAATGACTATGACTTAATAAATGAAAAATTAAGGGCGTAGAAATGTTGTATGGCAAATTGCCCACTACACGCAGCTTTTGCTCATTTTCAATTAATTGGCTAAAGTCAAAATTGAGGGCATCGGCTTGATGCAAATGTAATTCGCCCAAACCTGCTAAGGTTTTGGGCAAACGTGCTGCTAAGTCACGGTCTAGTTCAATCACATCTAAACGTTTTACCGCAGGTAGCAGGTAACGCGTCAGCGCACCTAAACCCGGCCCAATTTCGACCATTTTTTGCCCGTATTGGGGCGAAATAACGCTAATAATATTTTGGATGACGTTGTCATCTTCTAAAAAATTTTGCCCAAAACGTTTACGCGCTTTGTGGCCTTGTAGTGAATCAGTCATAGTTCAAATGAGTCTCTAATCAATTTGGTGTCGATTTATGTCGCATGGTGCAAAATATTAGAACTCAAAATATAGGTATAAACACTGCTAGGTAAATACGTAAGCAATCTGCCATCAACAGATTTTGTTGCCGTCACTTCTTTTGTAGTAACAAGCGGGGGTGAGATGAGTGATGATTTATTTAGTTGTAAGAATTGAAGTAAACCTTCAATTTTACGATTGTCCTGATAAGGTAAATCAGACCATTTAATCTCGACAACCCAATTAGGACGCTGAGTGCTTTCATCAATATGGACGATATCTACCTCTCCTTTATCCCAGCGAGCATAGTATAGCGTATCAATACCTGTACTATGTAACCACTGTGCATAAATAGCAGTTTCGACCAATGAACCCATGGCATCGGAGCTTTCATCAATGTTGCCAAAAAGTGCAGAGCGCATTGAAGGGTTAGTTAAATACACTTTAAACATTGTGGCTCGTTTAAAGCGTTGCGCATTTTGGTCTATGCGATGTACACGACGAATTAAAAAGGCAGCTTCTAGGTATTCTAAATAGCGTTTTAGGGTGTTTTTGGCCACACCTGAGCTACTTGCTAGTTTTTCTAAAGAGACCTCTTGACCTGTATTGTAGGCTAATGTGGTAAATAAACGGTTAAGCTCCTGAATATCTTGAATACCATACAAACTGGGTAAGTCTCGTAGCAAGACTTTATCAATAATATCATTTTTAATAAATTGGCTACTTTCTTTTCGAATACGCTCAGAAAAAATCGCTTCGGGATAGCCACCATAATTGAGGTAATTAATGAACTCTTCATTTAGTTTTTTAATGTCTGTTGCTTGGTAGTGGTAAAGTTGAGAAGTAATATCGTTACCGGAGGACTTTTGAATAAGATGTTTTTGATTTGAAAAGCTTATGTATTCAGAAAATGTTAAAGGTGGCAAAATAAAGTGACTAAAACGTCCTGCACCAGATTCTTGACTTTTTAGACGTAATGCAGCAGCAGCGGAACCCGTTGCTGCAAATTTATACTGAGGATAGGAGTCTACAAGTGATTTAAGATGAATCTCCCAGTCTTTTAAATATTGAATTTCGTCAAAAAAGATATAAAGCGGCTGATGGCGGCTGTGTTGGTGATATGCTAAAAAAGTATTTAATAACTGCTCTAATGATTTTCCCGTATAAACTGGCGTTTCTAATGAAATATAAAAAATAGATTGAGCACTAATGTTGTCTTGGATTAGTTTGTTAATAGCGTGATAAACCATAATGGTTTTACCTACACGACGCGGCCCCATTAAAATAATGGCACGACGTAATGATGTGTCGCTGATATTTTCATAAAAACCATTAAAATAAGCGCGTCTAGGCATATCTGTAATATAGCTATCAACCCCTTCAGTAGCACTCCACCAAGGGTTGTCAAATTTAAGACGTTTAATGATTTCTTGTTCAGAAATATGTAACATAACAATTAAGCTCAGTTGATTGCTCTTGTTTTGAGTTTATATAAAAAATAAGATTAGTCAACTGATTCTACTTGTAAGCCATATTAGCTGCCATTTTTAGCGCAGCAATCAAGCTACCTGCGTTGGCCTTGCCTGTACCTGCTAAGTTTAATGCGGTGCCGTGGTCAACTGAGGTTCTAATAATCGGTAAACCTAAGGTAACATTAACCGCCTCGCCAAAACCTTTGGCTTTTAAGACAGGTAAGCCTTGGTCATGGTACATGGCTAATACCGCATCACATTGGGCTAAGTTTTGTGCTGTAAATAAGGTATCCGCAGGTAAAGCATCCGACACATCTAAGCCTTCATTGCGTAGTTGTTGCAAGGTTGGGTTAATAATATCGATTTCTTCGCGCCCTAAATAACCATTTTCGCCCGCATGAGGATTTAAACCTGTCACTAAGATACGTGGTTTGCTAATGCCAAATTTATGGATTAAATCGTGATGCAAAATACGCGCAACCTGAGTTAAGGTCTTGGCGTTAATGGCATCGGCCACATCACGTAGCGGCAAATGAGTGGTTACTAAAGCAACACGCAAGTCGGGGCAAGCGAGCATCATCACCACTTTTTCAACGCCGCACAGCGCTTGCAAAAATTCGGTATGACCACTAAAAGCAATGCCTGATTCATTAATAATCGACTTTTGTACAGGTGCGGTCACCATGCCTGTCGCTAAACCATCTAAACAGGCGTGTGTGGCACGTTCGAGCATCTCTAATACATAATCACTATTAGCCACGTTTAATTGGCCTGTAATCACACGGTCACGTAGGGCAATTGGCCACACTTTTAAAGTGCCGTGCGGTGGCGCAGTCCATGTGTCGCCTGCCTCATAATAATCAAGCTCTACATCCAAATTTAAACGAATAGCGCGTTGAGTCAGTAGAGTAGGGTCGGCCATAACCACAAAAGGAATAGTTAGTCCTAAGTGAGCTAGTTGCAAACATAAATCAACCCCAATGCCCGCAGGCTCACCCGAGGTAATAATTAGCGGTTTGGTCATGGTTGTAAACTCAGGCTATTTGGCTCTTTAATTTGCACAAAGGCTTCGGCTCGTAACTCACGCGCCCAACTATTTTTTTCGTCTTCAAACTGACGTGCATATAAGGCTTGACGTGCCAAATTACGTTTATATTGGTCGCTCATGTCTTGCTCACGCTCACCTAATACTTGCAAAATATGCCAACCAAACTGACTTTCAAACACAGGGCTAATTTGATTGATAGGTGTTTTAAGCATCATTTCTTCAAAACTAGGCACCATTTCGCCTGTTCCTACCCATGTTAAATCACCGCCATTACGTGCTGAGCCGACATCTTCAGAATAAGTTTTGGCTATTTCGGCAAAATCCGCACCTTTAACGAGGCGATCATGTAAGTCATCGGCTTGTTGTTTGGCATCTTCTAAGGTCAAAATTTCGGAAGGTTTAATTAGAATATGACGCACATGACGTTGTTTAATTAACATTTGTTGTGCGCCCCGTTTATCAATCACCGTCACAATATGATAACCCGCAGGACTTTTTAAAACCTCTGAGTATTGGCCGCGTTGTAAAGGGTCGGCGGCTATTCTAAACAAATCGGGAATTAGCGCACTTTTACGCCAGCCTAAATCACCGCCTTGTAGTGCATCTTCGGCATTAGAATATTGGGTAACGATATTAAAAAAAGGTTTTCCTTCTTGTAATTGTTGTAAGGCGGTTTCTATTTTTTGTTTGGCACTAGCCCAATCTTGAGGGCTAGCCGATTCGGGGACGTTAATGGTGATATGGGCTAAACGGTATTCGGTTTCTAAGGCTAACTGGCTTTGGGGTGAGGCTAAAAAATTATCAATATCTTGTTCGGTAATATGAATACGGTCGCCAACACGTTTATTACGTAAGCGGCTAATCATCATTTCACGGCGAATTTGCTCGCGTACTTGGTCGTAGCTACCTTGTTTTTCGCCTTCTAATTTGGCTCTAAACTCAGTGAGTGTCATGGCATTTTGTGAGGCTATATCGGTAATTGAGGCATTAAGGCTGTTGTCATCAATACGTACCCCTGCACGTTCGGCTTGAGACAGTTGAATACGTTCTAAAATTAGTTGTTCTAACACTTGACGTTTTAAAATATCATCAGGCGGTAAGGTTTGTTGGCGGGTATTATATTGAAAACGAATATCAGCCAAGCGTTGTTCTAGTTCGCTTTGTAATACCACATCTTCATCAACAATAGCGGCAATGCCTTCAATGGCAACAGGCGCAGCAAAACTCGTTGAGAGGTAAGCACTTAATAAAACAGCAAGTAAATAACGATACATGACCAATAATAATCTCTAAAAAATCAATGTTGATTTTTGGGGGTAAAATATTTATTTAAGCTGACTATAACCAAAGACGCGATTAATTAATAAATCACGCGCACCACTGGATAAACCTGCCAAGCCTTTAAGCGAAAACTCTAAAAAAAAGGCACTACGTTTACGGGTGTTGGCATTGGTATTATTAAAGTCACTTAAAAACTCACGGCGATATAACGCCATTTGCCAACAACAGGCTTCATAATGTAAACCCAACAACAATTCGGGGGTTTCTTTGTTGAGTAAGTCATATTGCCACAAACCCAACATTTGCCAATTCTCATCTAATGGTTTAACAAAAGACACATTAGTTTGACGTAACGCCTTTTGATTGAGTGCCAATACTTCGCGTCTAAAACTATAGCCAACATTAAAAAGTTGCGTGTTGGTATTCGGTAAATAATGCGCTTGTAAGCCAAATTGTGACACATCACCCGATTCAGTCCATAAGGCATCAATGGAACTAGACCAGTCAGGTGTTAATTGAGTACTAAGCTCACTAGCAAGGCCTGAGGTACTGGCTGTAACAATGGGGTCGGTGCTGTTAAGTTGTACTTTGCGGTCTCTAAAATAAAAAATCTCACCTAAAGAGGCTCTAATGATTTCTTGGCTCGTTGTTGGATGTAACCAACGGCTAGTAAAACCTAAAGAAAGTTGATTGGCATCTTCAAGTCTATCGCCACCCGAAAAACGTCTTGGCCTAAAGAGTTGTGCATAACTAAAGGTAGTACTGGCGGTATCAAAGTTAGGTAAGTTATCTTGTTGATAATAAGGCGAAAAACGATACAACATACGCGGTTCAAAGGTTTGCAAATAGTTCTCTGTTTCGCGTTCAAAAATTAAATGACTGTCAATGTTAAAGGTTGCCGCATTAATACTAGTTACAGAGTCATTTTGACCTTCTAAACGATACGCTAATTGACGCAACCCTAAGCTAGGTTTAACACCACCCCAAGGCCGACTGTAGTCATAGCTCATTTCGGGTTCAAAACGCCACCGTAAACCGTTGACCTCAACACTGCTATTATCATCAATGGTGCGTTGAAAATGCGTTAACTCACTTAAAATATTGCCTTTGATGTTATAAGGTAGTTCAAGCTGATTATTCAGTAATAGTTGGGGCAGACGAGCATAGGGTTTGTCTTTATCTTCNNCTTTGAGTTAAATCAACGCCTAAATCGGTAAAGTAATCACTATCAGAAACATAATTAACATTACTGCTAAGTTGCCAGTTGCTAGGACGATATTTGTGTTGCCATGAAGCGAGTTTACGGTCTTGATTATTATATAAATTATCACTAGGAAGTAAGGCAGCATGAATTACGCCTTCGCCTGCATGAGGCGTTAAATACCTAAACTCACCTTCGGCCATGACACCCCGTTTTGATAAAATACGCGGTGTTAAGGTGGCATCGTAATTAGGGGCAATGTTCCAATAAATAGGTTGAGCAAAATCAAAACCGCCGTCGTTGGTCGTACCAAAACGGGGAATTAAAAAACC
>DDBM01000200.1:7386-8366 GCA_002333125.1 Moraxellaceae bacterium UBA2032
TTTGGCGCGACCATGTGCATTTAAAAAAGTAGAAACAAACTCACTTTGCTCAATAAACGCCTCTTGATTACTTAAATTAAGACGTGCTTTTTCACCCGTAATAACAGTACCTGCTTCGGCAAGTAAAATGTTGCCTGAAAATTGACCACTGCTTTTGTCGTGAGCTAATTCGGCATTGTCAGCCAAAATAAGTCGCCCTTGTTGGCTAATTTTAACATTACCATTTAAGCGCGAGCTGCCTTCTGGATTGTAATAAACCCAAGCGGCTAAGGCTTCTATCGGGCTTTCGGTTAAATCGGCAGCAGGTGTTTTTTTTGAGATAGGCGTGAGCCATGCCCCATGACACGCTTTATTTATCGTGGGTTGCTGGTCTAGCGGCAATTTTTGAATGTCACTTTTGTTAATCCAACCTAAACGATGATAGTTAATTTCGTCTTCGGCATGACTAATACTGGCAAACAACAAAAAAAATGATAATAAATAGCGTAAGGGCATGAGGATAACTTGGGTTAAGAACAAAGCTGGGGGATAATAAAAAAAATTTCCCCTTTAGGCCATGAGTTTTTAGTAATGGAACATTGCAAGCAACAAGATACGCGTCGCCAAGCATTATATGATTGGTCTGTAAATTATTTAACACAACATACAAATCATCAGCCTCAACAACTCAGTGTCGTGTCGGGTGATGCCAGTTTTAGACGTTACTTTCGTTTACATCATACAGGTGGCGCGTATATAGCGGTAGATGCACCACCCGAAAAAGAAAACTCACGNNATGACTTATATCAACAAGCGATGCGCGAGTTAGTCACTATTCAAAGTTGCCCTGCACCTGTGGACTATCCATTACCACCGTATGACAGCTCACGCCTAATGACCGAAATGGCTTTATTAAAAGACTGGTTTATTAGTCAATATCTTAATATTACATTAAGCGCAGACGAAGTAACGTTGTTAGATAACACCTGTCAGCATATTGC
>DDBM01000200.1:8413-13092 GCA_002333125.1 Moraxellaceae bacterium UBA2032
GGCATGGGTCGAAGACTTTAGACAACTACTACAACATCAGCCACACATGGAAAATGTTAGCCAAGCACAGTTTTTAACATGGTTTGATTATATGGCGGCGCAGCGTCATCTCAAAGTAGTGGGTATTTTTGCGCGTTTAAGTTTGCGTGATGGCAAACATGCTTATTTAGGCGATATTCCGTTAGTTTTTAAATATTTATTAAATGAAATTAAAGACTACACGCCATTACAGCCTTTGTATCAATGGTTATGTACACGCATAGTGCCTGCTTATTTAGCTAAAAATCCCCAAGCGATTTCCACCCTTACCCCAGCCCTCTCCCTATTAGGGCGAGGGGGTCATACCGAGGGCGCATAACCTATGAAAGCGATGATTTTAGCCGCAGGATTAGGCAATCGTATGCGGCCATTAACCTTAACAACACCTAAACCTTTGCTAAGCGTTGGTGGTAAACCATTAATTGTGTGGCATATCCACGCACTTAAAGCCGCAGGCATTACTGATATTGTTATTAATACCGCATGGCTAGGCCATAAACTGCACGAAGCTTTAGGTGATGGTGCGGCTTTAGGGGTTAATATTTTGTGGTCAGACGAAGATGAACCCTTAGAAACCGCAGGCGGTATTCAAAAGGCTTTACCGTTGTTAGGCAATGAGCCTTTTGTGCTGGTTAATGGTGATATTTGGCTGCGGTACGACTTTCAAAAATTAATTAATATGGATTTAGGTCAACATCTGGCTCATTTGATTTTGGTTGATAATCCGCCACAACATCCCAAAGGTGACTTTGCTTTTNNCTTTTTGCTGATTTACCCATAGGTAAAGCCGCTTTAGCCCCGTTATTACGCCAAGCCATCGCACAAGGTTTAGTGAGCGCAGAGCACCATGAAGGGGCATGGGTTGATGTGGGTACGCCCGAGCGATTGGTCGACTTAGATGCCGCAATACGTACTAATACTGTTTAATTAGAGAGTTTTATCATGACCGATTATTTAATTGCCCCCTCCATTTTGTCTGCTGACTTTGCTCGTTTAGGGGCAGAGGTTGATGCTGTATTAGCCGCAGGTGCAAACTGGGTACATTTTGATGTAATGGATAATCACTATGTACCTAATCTGACCATTGGGCCGATGGTGTGTAAAGCCTTACGCAACTACGGTGTCACAGCACCCATCGACGTACATTTAATGGTGAGTCCTGTAGATAGAATCATTGGCGATTTTATCGAAGCTGGCGCGAGCTACATTACTTTTCACCCCGAAGCCTCCGAGCATATCGACCGTTCTTTACAGCTCATTAAAAGTGGCGGTTGTAAGGCGGGTTTGGTGTTTAATCCTGCTACCCCCTTGCATTATTTGGATTATGTGTTAGATAAGATAGATATGGTGNNTTAGAAGTAGATGGCGGTGTGACGACTCAAAATATTCGTCAAATTGCGCAAGCAGGGGCGGATACCTTTGTAGCAGGTTCGGCTATTTTTGGCGCAGACAGTTATCAGCAGGCCATCGACACCATGCGTGACGAATTAGCCCGCGTTAACTCTCGGCAAATTTAATCGTATCGTTTTCTTCTGCTTTTAGGATTTACGTGCTTATCACCATTGTTTAGATAAAACGGACTTCGCTAACAAAGAGAGTCCGTATTTAATAAGAAATAAGGAAGATAAATATGCAGTTTAGTAAAATCGGTTTTACGCCCAAATTAATTATTTGCGATTTGGACGGAACATTAGTAGATTCGGCCAGTGATATTCAATACGCCCTTAACGGCGCATTAAATGAAATGGGTTTAGAGTCTGTTACCGAGTATGATGTACGCCGTTGGGTGGGGCGAGGAGCATCGCGTCTAATCACCTGTGTATTAGATGCCAAACATTATCGTAGGGAGTTGCATGACGACTTATTAGCGGTGTTTATGCGTCATTATCAAAATTCTGTGTGTCAAAGTAGTCAACTATATCAAGGTGTTGCTAGCTTTATTGCAGCCTGTCAACAAGCAAACATTCCGCTCGCCTGTGTCACTAATAAACCCTATAACCCTGCTAAAGATTTATTAGCAGCCTTAAATATTTTACAGCCTTTTCAATTACTCATTGGTGGCGATACTTTGCCCCATAAAAAACCTCACCCCGAACCTTTGTTACATTGTTTACGTTATTTTGATGTGTCGGCCAAAGATGCCTTAGTTTTAGGTGATTCAAGTAACGATATTGAGGCAGCCTTAGCTGCCCATATTCCTTGTGTCGCGGTCAGTTATGGCTATAATCATGGCGAGCCAATAGAAGCCAGCAAACCCGAATGGATTGTTGATTCCTTAGCCGAATTTCTCTAAAAGCTAAACTAATTAAGGGCAGGGTCAATATTTAGTCTTGACCCTGTGACTAACTTAATTTATTTTTAGTCTTACTAATCCTTTTATTGATGGTCTGCACAAAAAATGATGTTCACCCTAAGTTGGCGATGGCAAATGCGCTGTTAATTTACGTTTTAATCTATCGCCAGTTTTTATAGGGTTTTATCTCATGTTGTCACAAGAACAAGTCACCGCCTTTGCTGCGCAAGGCTACAATCGTATTCCTCTCGCCCGTCAAT
Organism: Moraxellaceae bacterium UBA2032; assembly: GCA_002333125.1. Lineage (GTDB taxonomy): Bacteria > Pseudomonadota > Gammaproteobacteria > Pseudomonadales > Moraxellaceae > Agitococcus. The sequence goes on from DDBM01000200.1 coordinate 11,006, forward strand.
TATTAGCCGACCTCGAAACGCCCTTATCGGTGTACTGTAAATTAGCCAATCAACCTTACAGTTATTTGTTTGAGTCAGTGCATGGCGGCGAAAGATGGGGGCGTTATTCCATTATTGGCTTGGCCTCATCACAACGCCTAGAAGTGCGCGGCCATACGGTGCGTATCTATCAAAATGAACGCATGGTATTAGAGCAACAAGTCGCAGATCCTTTAGCGTTTATTGAAGAGTATCAAACACAATTTAAAGTGCCTATTATAGAGGGCTTGCCACGCTTTACAGGTGGTTTGGTGGGGTATTTTTCTTATGATACAGTGCGTTTATTTGAGAAAAAACTTGCCTCAGATAACAAATCTGATCCGCTCGATGTGCCTGATATTTTATTAATGCTTTCTGAAGAAGTCGTAGTCTTTGATAATCTTAAAGAAAGTGTTTTTATTATTACTCATATCGACCCCAATCAAGACCAAGCTTATGATAAAGGTCAAGCACGACTTCAACAAATAACGCAGCAACTACAAGCGAATTATGTACTTGCAGCAGATAATGCTACTAGCACTATCACCGAGCAAGATTTTGTGTCTGGTTTTGGTCAAGAGACGTTTAAAGCAGGTGTAGAACGCATTAAAGAATACATCTTAGCGGGTGATGTGATGCAAGTTGTCCCATCACAACGTATGACAGTTCCTTTTAGTCAGTCGCCTTTAAGTTTGTATCGGGCATTACGTCATCTTAACCCGTCACCGTATATGTATTTTGTTGATTGTGGTGAGAGTCATATTGTGGGGTCTAGCCCCGAAATTTTAGCGCGTGTCCAAGATGGTAAAGTCACTGTGCGCCCTATAGCAGGCACACGCCCTCGTGGTAAAACACCAGAGCAAGATGATTTATTGGCTCAAGAGTTATTGGCAGACCCCAAAGAAATCGCAGAACATTTGATGTTGATTGATTTAGGACGTAACGATGCAGGACGTGTCAGTAAAGTGGGGCAGGTACAAGTCACTGAGCAAATGGTCATTGAGCGTTATTCTCATGTGATGCACATCGTCTCTAATGTAGAAGGTGTGTTAAGAGAGGGTGTAACCGCGATTGATGTACTAAAAGCCAGCTTGCCCGCAGGCACACTATCAGGTGCGCCTAAAGTACGTGCGATGGAAATTATTGATACCTTAGAGCCAGTCAAACGCGGTATTTACGGTGGGGCAGTGGGGTATTTAGGGTGGAATGGTGAGATGGACACCGCTATTGCGATTCGTACCGCCGTCATTAAAAATCAAATTATGTATATTCAAGCGGGTGCGGGCGTGGTTGCAGATTCAATCCCCGAGTCAGAATGGCAAGAAACCTTAAATAAGCTTCGTGCATTATTTAAGGCCGCAGAACTGGCCAGCCAAGGCTTAAAAATGGTTTAATGGGCTTCCAAAAAACAAACATATCGCCAGTTGTGTGTTAAAAACAGGTGGTATGTTTAAAAAACAGGCACTTAAAGGCTGGAATGCCTAATAAAGCTAAAAAAAACCAAATAAATGCTTGCGCTAGTCTAAAAAATTGCTAGAATGCCCCCCACTTTCGCAGTGCCGGTATAGCTCAGCTGGTAGAGCAACTGACTTGTAATCAGTAGGTCCCGAGTTCGATTCTTGGTGCCGGCACCATTTTCTTGAAGGCTAAAAGGCTTTCTTTGATAAGCGTACGAAGTGTAAAAACCGCGTTGGAGAGGTTGGGGAGTGGTCAAACCCATCAGACTGTAACTCTGCCGTCTTAGACTTCGAAGGTTCGAATCCTTCCCTCTCCACCACTTAGTAAAAAGATAAGCGCGGGTGTAGTTTAGTGGTAGAACTTCAGCCTTCCAAGCTGATCGTGCGGGTTCGATTCCCGCCACCCGCTCCAGACGACTGGTTTGGCGTTAAGCTCATATAGCTCAGTCGGTAGAGCACTTCCTTGGTAAGGAAGAGGTCACCGGTTCAAGTCCGGTTATGAGCTCCAGAATTTTTTAAGCAGACGGCGATAGCTTTGTCTGCCTTTAGTGTTAATAATATTGGCTAAATCACCCATAAGGGAGACATAACATGGCTAAGGCTAAATTTGAA